>NZ_JBALEQ010000108.1:0-67179 GCF_036917775.1 Nostoc sp. | reverse complement strand
CCAAAACTAGGGCGAAAGTCCAAGTTGCGGCACTCCCTTGTGATTACAGAAGCCGACACTGTACTTGGTACTCCAAGTCAGTGTGGGTAGTTCACGCTCTATATTCTGTATCCTCTGAGCCTCTATGGTTATAAAAAATACTTTTCAATCCCAGAAGCACAGAGATCGCTGAGAAAAAATAAGGGATTTTACGAGTCACATTCAAAGGGCTAGTCCTATAAAGCAGCAATCAGGTAAAAATTTGAAAAAGTAGGGGGTTTTATACCTCCTACTTTTCCCCGCTTAGATAGAGAATTTTGCGGAATCAGTTGAATCTACTAATGGTGTGTTGGTAGCTCATATTAGAGTCAACCAAAGAAATATTTACCCTAGTATCTGCCAACTGAACTTTCTTCTCCAGAAAATCCAGTTGCATCACCTTCTTTGAGAAATCCACTGTAGGCTTCCATACCGTGTTCACCGATATCCAAACCTTCAAGTTCCTCTTCTTTGGAGACTCTGATACCTAAAGTCGCTTTTAGTACTAGCCAAAAAATACTACTCACTAAAACAGTGAAACCACCTACTGAGACAACACCCAGCAACTGAACACCGAACTGTCCAAAGCCACCACCTGCAAATAAACCTTTTGCTGGGCCAAGTGTATCGCCATACCAGGAATAAACACCAGGGCCAACAGACCATAGTCCTACTGCGAGAGTTCCCCAGATACCACAAACTAGGTGAACGGAGGTAGCTCCCACTGGGTCATCAATGCCAAGTTTATCAAAGAATGTTACAGAGAAAACTACCAGTACCCCAGCAATCAAGCCAATAACTAAAGAAGCAGGAATACTTACGTAAGCACAAGATGCTGTAATACCAACCAACCCAGCCAAAATACCATTGATAATCATTGACAGGTCTGGTTTACCTAAGTAAAACCAAGCTGTAATGGTAGCAGCAATTCCACCAGCAGCACCAGCCATGTTAGTCGTGACAGCAATGTGACTGATCGCACTAGGATCGGCAGCCATCACGGAACCGGGGTTGAAACCAAACCAACCCAACCACAGGATCAGACAGCCCAAAGTGGCAATACTCATGTTGTGACCAGGCATAGCCACAACTTGCCGATCTTGATATCTACCAAGGCGGGGCCCAAGAAATGCTGCTCCCATCAAAGCTGCCCAACCACCTACGGAGTGAACCACCGTAGAACCGGCAAAATCCCAAAAGCCTCTGTCTGCTAGCCAACCAGTTCCCCAAATCCAGTGTCCGGTAATGGGGTAGAGAATACCTACAAGTAAGAGGCTAAAAATTAGGAAGTCAACAAACTTAATCCGTTCGGCTACTGCACCAGAAACGATTGTTGCTGCTGTCCCGGCAAACACTAGCTGGAATAAAAACTTGGCACTTAGGGGTACACCAGTCCAACTAATGGCACTGAAAACGCCTTTATAGGCTTCTCCAGTGGCGGGACTGTTATCTGCTCCTCCTAAGAAAAACCCATTCAAGCCAATGAAGTCATTGCCATCACCGAACATTAAGCCAAAACCGATTACCCAAAAGGCAATGCTGGAGAGAGCAAATACAATCAAGTTTTTGGAAAGAACATTGACAGCGTTTTTCTGGCGACAGAAGCCGGTTTCTAACATACAAAAACCAGCATTCATGAAGAAAACTAAAAAGGCTGCGATCGCAACCCACAGGGTATCAAGAGCAACTTTAAGTTCTGCTGTCGTTGGCCCTGCGGCTGGAGCTTGGGCAACTGCGGCATAACCCCAACCCAACACAATCAAACAAGCTATAGGTAAGCAGGCTTGCCAACTGGGAGAGAGCCGCTTAATTGCTAGATTAAATAGCTTGACTTTTGAGTTTAACTGTGAATTTACAGCGTAATTTCTTGCAGACAAACGCCTATTTTTTGTTTTCGATTTTTGTTTGTACATAAACTTGAACATCATCCTTCAAACCATCCTTAAAAAATGCAAAAAAGAGGTTAAGCAGAAAAAACTACCGTTTGAAGTTCAATCCAGTGGTTTTTGATCTTTTTTCTTGAGACCACTTGATTTAAAAAATAGAAAATAAAATTACCTGAGCAGGGTTTAGGAAACTATTTTACGTAGATATTCTTAAGTAATTATGATGTATTTTCTGAAACAGTCAAGTCTTCTTCACTCAATCTTTAATTTTTCAAAAACAAGTGATGTCGAGGAAATTGCCAGGAATTATCAATATTATGCCTATAAAAAAGGTGCAACACATTTACAGCCGATTTTTACCTACACTTAAGATTTAGTAAGTCATTAACTACATCTCTTTGGCAGATAAAACCTGCTTCTAACATGGCAAAGCCGATTTTCATGAAGAATATAAACAAGCAATGATTACTACGCAGCTAGTATCAATGAAAATTTGCAGTTTAGTTGTAGTTTCAAATAAAGACTCAACAGTGGGAGCTTTACAAAAATTATGAGACTACTTCCTATTTCACCCTTAATAAAATTTATCTCTAAACGAATAAATTTGACTGATTGTCTATTTACTCAAACCAAAAAACTGTATCATAAAATACATTTTTGGTTTTTTTATTGCAAATAGCTAGTAATGCAACAAATAAAGCATCTATATCCTTTATAGGTAGGTAATTTCCGATTTCAGGATCTGACAATTATGAATATAATTAAATTTTTGTATAAAAAATTAATTATTTGTTACTTTATACGTTAAAGAACAGTAATTCTCTTTTCAACCGACTACTGGGTGTAATCCAGAAGCTACCATCTGGTAAAATAAGCGATAAGTTGCCCGCAGCCTCCACTAGCAAATTTTGTTGATAAAAGTGACGGTTGTAGAGATAAACTCAACACGAAGGTTAACATAATTCATAATTCATCCCTGCGGAAATATTTGTATTAAAAGCAACGCAGATTTCCAAGCCGATCCTGAGATATTGCATTAGTAGAGCTATTTACAGAAGAGTTTATCACTCAGGTACACTCACAGGCGATCGCTATATTAATTGATTGGGTGCGCTAGTTGATCAAAGACTCTCCACCTTCTGGATTGTCGTTAGACATAGCCTTGCTCATTAACCACCAAATGAGGAAACATCTATCGAAACTCCTGTACAAGCTTATAGCCTGAATTAAATAGAACCGTAGCAGGAAACAAGGCTAACAAACCTAATTTCCTTAAAAAAGAGGGTTTACAGTACCTGTAATATGGGAGACTTGGCAATATTCCCTATAAATCAGATTCAAGATGAACAACACAATTTCGGACATTGCAGTTAAGACGATCAACGGCAAGGATAAGCAATTAAACGAGTATACCGGGAAGGTACTCTTAATTGTAAATGTGGCTTCCTACTGCGGTTATACTTCTCAATACGAGGGGTTAGAAAAGTTGAACCAGAAGTATGCCGAAGCAGGATTAAAGATTTTGGGGTTTCCCTGTAACGATTTTGGAGCGCAGGAACCAGGAAGCAATGAAGAAATTGTGCAATTCTGCACAAGTAAATATGGTGTTACCTTTGAACTATTCGATAAAGTCCATGCAAAAGGCTCACAGCAGCATCCACTTTATGAGCGACTTACCAAAGCCGTTGAACCAACAGGAACTATTGCTTGGAACTTTGAAAAATTTTTAGTTAATAAACAAGGTGAAGTGATAGCTAGATTTAATAGTAGTGTGCAACCCAATTCACCAGAAATAATTGCCATAATTGAAAAAGAACTAGCAAAATAGTCATTAGTTACTAAATCAAAATTTTTGTAGTATTGACTGTTAGCTCTGGACGGTTAAATTTATTTACGCCCAGCTCCTTAATTTGAGAATAGTTTCTCAACTAGTAGTTTAATTTATTTGTGTTTAATTTGTCATGAATGTTGCAATTATTGGTTGTGGTTATGTTGGTTATCAAGTTGCTGAATATTGGCAGCAAACAATGAATTTTTTTGTCACTGCAACCACAACTTCTTCTGAGCGTGTCTCTACACTACAATCAGTATCCCAAAGAGTTGTTGTTACCTGCGGAAATGACCTAGATAGTCTAAAATCAGTTTTGCACAATCAAGATGTTGTACTTTTGAGTGTTGGTGCAAAAGGTGCAGAAGTTTATGAAGAAACTTATCTAAAAACTGCTCAAAACTTAGTTTCATGCTTGCAGCAAATTCCGAGTGTGAAACAATTAATATATACAGGTAGTTATGCAGTATATGGTGACAGAAATGGTGTATGGGTAGATGAGGAGACACCACTAGCACCCGCTAATTTAAATGCCCAAATTCTCCGCAAAACAGAGGATATATTATTATCAGCATCTAGCGAAAATCTCCGCGTTTGTATCTTCCGCTTAGGAGGAATATATGGCCCCGGTAGAGAGCTTTTGAAAATATTTAGTAGATATTCGGGTACAAACCGTCCCGGCGGCGAGGATATCACAAATTGGATTCACCTGGATGATATTGTTGCTGCGATAGAATTTGCCCGTCACCGTCGTTTGCAAGGGATTTATAATCTAGTAGATGATGCACATCTTACCAGCCGAGACTTGCTAGATAGTCTATTTGAAAAACATAATTTACCCAAAGTTATATGGGATACTTCTATTAAGAGTACTCGCCCATATAATGCTTGGGTATCGAATGAAAAGCTGAAAGAGTCTGGATACCAGTTAATTCATCCACAGATGATTTTTTAGCAAGTATTATAACTAGGAATTATGCAACCATCTGCTGTAACTAACACAACTAATTTGACAGCATCTCCTAGCCAGTTTTACACTTGGCAGAATTATCGTTGTGCCTACGAAATTCATCAACCAACTAACACAACATCTGAGGGTATTCCCTTACTGTTGATTCATCCTATTGGTGTCGGATTGTCGCGGCAATTTTGGCAGCGATTTTGTCGTGAATGGTATAATTCAGGTCAGCGTAATACCATTTACAACCCTGATTTACTAGGATGTGGCCAAAGTGATATGCCTCATCTGGCTTATACTCCTAGTGATTGGGCAGAACAGTTGCAGTACTTTTTACAAACAGTAGTACGGCAACCTGTGATTGTAGTTGTACAAGGGGCATTATTACCAGTTGCGCTCGCATTACTCCAAAAGGAATCAAACTTAATTTCCAGACTTGTACTTGCTGGGCCTCCAACGTGGGCTTTGATGACACATAAACCACCAGAATGGCAGCAAAAATTTCTTTGGAATGTGTTAGATTCCCCTTTTGGGATTCCTTTTTATCGCTATGCACGCACTCCTAAGTTTTTACGTTCTTTCTCAATTCGCCAACTATTTGCTTCTGAGAGTGCTGTTGATGCAGAGTGGTTGAATACATTAGTTGTAGGTGCAGAAAATCCTGCTAGTCGCCATGCAGTGTTTTCTTTTTTAGCAGGGTTTTGGCGACAGGATTATACTAATTTTATGGCCTCGATTCAGCAACCAACATTAGCGGTTGTCGGGGAAACTGCATCGAGTATTAGCCAAAATAATAGAAAAGAAACGCCAGACCAGCGCTTGGCTAACTACCTCGCCTGTTTTCCTCAAAGTAGAGGTATAAAAATAAATGGGCGTAATGTTTTGCCTTATGAATCCACTGCTGAATTTGTAGCAGCGATCGCACCATTCATCAAGGAAGTCTCTTAATTGATTGATAGTTACATTATACTAGTTCTCCCATGCTAGGTTATGACTGGGATTGATTACTTGAGGAAGCAAGAACATGGTAACGAATCGCCGAGGACAAAGAGTTCCTAGTGTAACTTTTCATACTCGTAAGGATAACCAGTGGGTGGATGTGACAACCGATCAATTGTTTGCTAATAAAACAGTGGTCGTCTTCTCCTTACCAGGTGCTTATACTCCGACTTGTTCATCCACTCATCTTCCTGGTTACAACGAGTTGGCTGGGATTTTCAAAGAAAATGGTGTCGATGATATTATCTGTATTTCTGTTAATGATACCTTTGTGATGAATGAATGGGCAAAGGATCAAGAAGCAGAAAATGTTACACTAATTCCTGACGGAAATGGTGAATTTACTGAAGGCATGGGAATGCTGGTAGATAAATCAGACTTGGGTTTTGGTAAGCGATCGTGGCGCTATTCTATGCTGGTAAGAGATGGTGTCATTAACCAAATGTTTATTGAGCCAGACGAGCCAGGAGATCCCTTTAAGGTATCCGATGCTGAAACAATGCTTAGATACATCAACCCCCAAGCAGTGAAGCCCGAAGTAGTTTCTCTGTTTGCAAAAGTGGGTTGTCCCTTCTGTGCCCGTGCGAAAGCGATGCTCAAGGAAAATGGCATTAGCTACGAAGAAATTACTTTGGGTAAGGATGTCACCACACGCTCGTTACGAGCTGTTACAGGGGCGACAACAGTTCCCCAAGTCTTTATCGATGGTAAATTAATTGGTGGTTCTGAGGCATTAGAAGCCTACTTCGCTGCTAAATAGTTTTCACTAGGGGCGTACAGATGTGCGTCCCTACAACGGATTCAAAGATTGCTCTTCTGTTTTGAGGTTTAGTAACGGCGATCGCGTTCCAAGTCATAAATCACTTTCTCCAAATACCATTTATCCGATTGACCTTGATGCCTCTGGCGTTGCTGTTTGAGTAGTCGTTCGGCTGTTGTCACATCACCGTTAAGTAAAACAACTAAACGTTTTTGCAGTTTTCTGTTTTTCGGGTCACTGAAGTATGACTTAGAAACCTTATTCTGTGGTTGAGATGACCACAGTTTGATTAAGGCAAGTGATAAGCCGACGATCAGAAGCACCGCTATCAATCCCATACTTATTAAAATTAAGTATTGATCATCTTATATTCTGTAAAATATTTGTCTTTATTACCTCAGTGAATTTTTGGATATTTTCGTGAAAATCATCAATTAACAAATCTTCAGATAAATAGATGTATTTTTGTTCAGTTAATTACTACTTCTCATCTAAAATTGACTCGAATTGAATTTCCATTTATTCACAACTAATATGTTTGCCAGAATCCGCCGAATTTTGAGTCAATTTTTTAGTAAATCAAGAACAATCAACAACGAACCACTGAATAAAGTGAGTTTGATTGTGATTATTTTAATTGATATTTTTATCTTGATAAATGTTTTTGCAGGACTAGATGATATTAGCAGATGGCATATCAGCCCGACCGAGGCTTATCCATGTTATTCAGAGTGGCAAAATTACCGGGCAAAAACCACTAAAGATAAAGACTATGAAATTGTGAGACTTTCATTGTCGGATTACCAGAATAATCAACTCAGTTTTCAGAAAAATTATCAACAAGCTGAAGTAGGACATTTGGGTAAGGTTTCTCAAACGTGTTTGCAATATGCCAGCTACAAAGATAAAATTAACAATCCTGAAAAGCAGCAAATCACTAGAACTATCGATCAAAAGCAAGCGAAAATCAGCACGATTGAACAAGCCAATAGCACTATCAAAGCCCAATATGACTCAACGCTCTTAGAAAAAATTGCAGGTCAAGGTCGTCAACAATCAATTAATCAAGTTAGTGCTGAAAAAGCTAAACAGACATTAGAACAAAATAATCGCCAAATTTCTCTTCTTAAACAAGAAATTTCTACTCTTAAAAATGAATTGCTTGCTAAACCAGAAAGCATTAGTTTTATCGCCTTTCTTAAAGATGACAATCAATTTCGGGAAGTTGACAAAGGTTATCAGCAGGCATCATTTTGGTATCCAAGTATACAGCTTGGTTTTCAGTCACTTTTTCTACTACCTCTAATTATCATTGCCTTATCAGTTAACAAATTTGCTCAAAGAAGAGGATATGGACTTGTATCACTAATTAGCTGGCATTTGCTAGTTATATTTTTTATTCCACTAATTGTTAAAGTATTTGAATTTCTGCAAATAGGTGCAATATTTCAATTTTTCTTTAATATCATTAGCACCCTTTTTGGTGGGTTAGTTTTCCTGATAAATTATGCTTATATTTTGCTGATTCCAATTATTGGTTTTGGAATTATCCAGTTTTTTCAAAAAGTTGTCTTTAATCCTAAAGTTCAGGCAGCTAATAGAGTCCAAAAATCATGCTGTGTCAATTGCGCTAAGAAAATTCGACAGATTGATACTTACTGTCCGCATTGTGGCTATTACCAATATATTGAATGCCAAAACTGTCATAATCTTACTTATAAACATTTGTCGTACTGTAAGCATTGTGGAACTTCTCAAAATTCCACCAGTAATTTGTAGTTAGTGAGTAGTTAATCGGTATTTTTAACTTAGATTATGGAAAAAGCCAATAAGGAGAGTCAGTCACCGCTTTCTTTTCTCAAAAATCTGTTGATTGCTCGTTGGCGATCGCTCTTACTCGTCTTGATCGGAGTTTATTTACCTTTGCAGGTCTTTGAAATTCTGACAGTGAAGATATGGGAGAATCAAGCAGGTTTCCCGTGGGATGTGCCTATTCTGTTAGCAGTTCATTCTACAGCAAACCCACAGCTTGATGTTTTAGCAGTGACGCTGGCTATCATTGGGTTGCCTTGGATGGCGATACCGATTTTGGGTGCGATCGCACTTATATTACTATTACAAAAACGTTGGCGATCGCTAGCTTATTTGCTCACCGTCTCACTGGGAAGTGTGATTATCAACCGCACAGCTAAAGAATTGATGCATCGAGTGCGTCCACAATTGTGGCAGTCCATTGCACCTGAGTCTAGTTTTGCATTTCCCAGTGGTCATGCTATGACAAGTATAACTCTGGTAGCAATTTTGCTATCCTTAACTTGGGCTAGCTCTTGGCGCTGGTTGGTTCTCACCTTCGGCAGCTTATACATAATAGCTATTGCCTGGTGTCGTCTCTATCTGGGGGTACATTTTCCTAGTGATATTCTCGCAGGTTGGATGGTTACATTAGGTTGGACAATTGGTGTCAGTATAATTATCAAACCGTATATAACTAAAGTCAAAACCGTAGATAGCGAACTCCCCAAGAATGAAACTACCTTGCTGCCTGAAGAAGAAAAGTTGATAAATCAGGAGTGATATTATGTTTGCTTAAAGACTTTTATATCCTCTTAAATACCCATTAAAAAGGGAGAATGTGATTCTGCTTTCCCCCTTTTTAAGAGCTAGAGTAGATTGATGACTGCCTAAATTATCACTAAACCTTTTTAAGACAAACTTTTAACTAAAAGGTATTTAAATACATCCGTAAATAAATTTCCCAAACCTATTAAGATCCTTGTAAAAGCTCATTGATTGAACTTATGCTCTGTTTAATTTGTTGTGTTAAAGAAATTCTTAATAAGTCAAGGGTTTCGCCTGAAAAATTGAGTAATCCCAAGGCATATAATAGGCTTGAAATACCGATAAAAAGAGCCAAAAGTCTACCAAAACAACCGGGATTAATTTCAATAAAACCTAATTTAGACTGCCCGATGACAGCAATCGTTACAAAAACAATTCCTGCTATTAAAAATGTGCTATTTGGAGTTATATCTGTCATACCACTATTAAGATACCTCAATATTTTTATTGTAGCTATTATTAGTCTAAATTTGTGTCCTTACTATAACAATCCTAAATGATTTGTAAGGGAATTCACCCTCTGACTAACGTTGTCCCCCAAAGTATCGGCGAGATGACAAGGGTTTTACAATTATCTCAAATTCTCTCGCATGATTTAGGACTGATATATGTGCAACCATAGAAATTAATTTACATCTGAGTTAAACGGCAATTTTAGTTTTTACTATTTGGCTGAAACTATTTATCTGTAAAACTTTCAGCATCAGATAAGTTAAATTGTTCTCACTTATGTACTAGACTTTAGTTTAGTTTATAATACACTAAGCCGATAGGAATAGTGAGTTTTTATGGAAAGCGTCCAAAACGTCAGTCAAGAGTTAGATGTAACAGGAGACAAAGCCCTAGAGGATTTGCAACAATCGACTCCACAAGAGTTCAAAAAAGACATTTTCAAAAAACTCAGAGGTGGATTTTTTCTGGTACTAGGATATTTATTGTCACCACTATGTTGGTGGAATGACCTACTATTCAATCTGCCGATAGCTTATGGTTTTGGGTATATATGTAGTTTACTTTCCCCAAAATTACTTCTACCTTGTTCAATTATAGGATATTGGCTCTCTAATATTGTGGGAATTCTCTTGATGCAATTCGGTTCTAAGGACATTTTTCAAAAAGAACCTCAAGAGCATAACCTCAAAAAAGAATTATTCACGGGTCTAATTTCTTCAACAGCTTATACCATCTTGATTATACTATTAATCCAGTTGAAAATTCTCGATTCTCCCATTTTATTTGCCAACGGTTAATTTAGTTGATAGCGTTCCTATAGAACAAAAATATCCCCGACTTCTTCAAGAAGTCGGGGATATTATCCTCTCAGTAAATAGCAAATAATAACAAAATAAGATCAATTTTAATCAAATTTTAAAAATTCACTTAAATTCAATAGTTTTGGAGCCTCCTTACTTACAATTAATGGCAGCTTGCCATTCCATTTTTCTATTGCTTGCCTTTGTAGGATTTCTGGAGTTAAACCATCACGTAATAATCTATGTGCTTCAGCCTCTCCTTTAGCTAAATTAACTTTTGCTTCAGCCTCTTTTGTTGCTCTGAGTGCAATAAACTCTGCTCGTTTTGCTTCTTGTTCCGCAATCTGCTTCGCCTCCACCGCCTCACCAAATCTTTCTGAAAAATGGACATGAACTAGAGAAATATCATCCACTGCAACGTGATAGTTACCCAGCCGTGTAGACAACGCATCATCTACTGCACCTTTTACTTCTCCTCGCTTAGTAATAATTTCTTCAGCAGTATACTTTGCTATTACTGCTTTTAATACTTCTTCAACGGCTGGATTAATAATCCGCATGACTACAGCTTGTTCATCTCCAATTTCTTGAAAAATGACATTTGCTTCCTGGGGGATAATATGCCAATTGAGAGCGACATCGGCAAAAACATTTTGTAAATCCTTGGAAGAAGCTTCAGTCGGAATTTCCTGTTTTTGGACTCGAATACTCAACTTTTTCACAGTATTAACTACAGGAATAATTAAGTGCAGTCCTTCTCCTAATATTTGGTTTTGTACTTCGCCAAATTTCATCAATACACCACGTTCTCCTGCATTTACAATTACACAGGGCGTAAGAAAGAGAGTTATCAGGAACAAAAGAGCAGTCAGTTTACCTGCACTGTTAAAAGTTTTATTTTTTATCATCTGTGTGAAATATGTATGCGTCTGGCACAGAGACACATATTTAGGAATCCGGTTTGATTCCTGTTCGCGCAGCGTGGCGTAGCCATATTTACTTGCGTGGATTGGGAATTGGGAATTGGAAATTGGGAAGTAAAGAGGGATACATCCGTACTGAGTCTTGTTCAAAAATCAAATAGGAGTCTTATAGGTAAGCAGCAATGTGTACTTTACTACCCAGATATGGAGATAGTGAAGGCTAATATAGCTTTATTTTTACCTAAATCACTGTAATGATATCGAAAAACCGTAGTAATTGAAAAGGTAAGTTTGCCTAACAATCTTAAAAATTAGGAAACTTGCCCAAATGCTTCCCCAAGGATGGAGAATATAATCATTGAGGAAATTTGACAGGAAGCAACGCAAACAGCAATGACAATTTTTGTTTGAAAGCTATACGCGACAGCATCTTTACCAAAAATGGATGGAGACGCGATGCTTGCAACCGAGTATTACATTTAGCTAATATTTTTGTTTGCAAAACTCATCAATTGCTTATCCAAGTCGATAAGGTAATCTCTACCGTAAGTTCCATTCTCTAAGCCTGTGACAAGATGATTGGGAATGTCTTGTGTGATTTCTTCGCTACAAGAACCGGCAGCCAGGGCGATCGCAGCTACTGTATCCACATCCCCTGTAAAAGCGATACAATCTTGTAAAAGTTCGCTCATCCTGTCATTTCGCATCACGGCAGTAATCGCGGCTCTGACACTCATCCAACCTTTAGACTTAACTTTACCTTCCCAAGGTTTAGCCCATTCCCCAGATACATAACCTTGGAGAAACTCTGCTAATTTGCGTTTTGCTCCCAGTTGGTAGATAAAATAATGTGACATCAAAGCAGCGGCAACAGCAGCATTGATTCCATCGGGTGTATTGTGGGTAATTGCCGCTTGAATTGTTGCCGCCTCAATGACTTTTTCTGGTGTGGAATAGATGCCAATGGGTGCTGCACGCATTGCACCCCCGCTTTTGTCACTGTCAGGGTTAATTTTGGTTAAAAATTCTTCCCCATTCTGAATTTCTAGCAGAAAATGGTAGAAGTTTCGAGAATAACCTTCTCTCTCATCGCGTTTAAAAGCTCTAACAAAGCTATCGGCTAACACTTCTGGTGTCCACGGTGCTTGAGCAACAATCACTTCCGCAATGGCAACGCTCATTTGGGTGTCATCGGTATAGCTGCCAGGAATGAGCCGAAAACGCGGATGTTCGGCGTATCGACTCAAATCGTTGTTAACGATCATCTCATCAGCATATTCAAAGCCTGCACCGTAGGCATCTCCAATCGCTAACTCTAGCAGCATAAGGGTATTAAATTAAAAACGGACGCGCCAGAAAAAAGCTAGAAATTGATTTAGCATCTACCGCCTCTCCTTCTTGAATAGCTTTCTCTAATTCTTCGGGAGTCAAAAACACGGTTTCGATATCCTCGTCTCCATCTTGTGCTGGTGGTGTCTCTAGCTTTTCCAAATCTCGCGCCAGAAAAGCATAGATAATTTCATCAGAATAACCAGGTGCTAGGAAAAATTCGCCTAATTTATCCCATTTTTGGGCACTATAGCCAGTTTCTTCTTGGATTTCGCGCTGTATTGTCTCTAATGGCTCTTCATTCGTTTCCAAAGTTCCTGCCGGAAATTCTAATATCCGTCCCTGAATCGCAAAACGATACTGGCGCACCAGCACAAGTTTACCCTCTGGTGTTACAGGCACTGCTAAAGCACCACCAGGGTGACGAACACATTCCCATTCTCCCTCCGCTTTATTAGGCAAACGCAAGCGATTGACTTCAAAATCAAACTTGCGTCCTTTATAAAACAAGCGTTGTTTTAGCAGTTGTGGTAATTCTCTACCTAATGGCATAGTAAAATCTGACTATCTGTTTAAGTACAGAGGTGATATCAGTCTTTTCTGTGTTTTAAAGATGGTAATTTTAATTGTCCATCGATAAATGTACATCAGAACAGTCTACCTCTTTCAGCAGTTCTTTAATAACACACCCGGATACTGGTTCTATCCAATCGGGGGCAATTTCTGCCAGTGGTACTAACACGAAGGCCCGATCCCGCATTCGTGGATGAGGAATCTGGAGATTTGGTGTATCTACAATAAAGTCATCAAATAATAACAAATCTAAATCTAGAGTTCGTGGCCCCCAGCGTTCTTGACGCACACGCCCAAATTGTTGTTCAATTCCTAACAAAATTTCTAATAACTGGTGGGGTAGCATCTCTACCTGCAATGTCACGCAGCCATTTAGATAATCTGGCTGTGGTGGCCCCACAGCTTTGGTTTTGTACCACCTGGATTTAGCTTCTAAGAGAATACCTGGGGTTTGGGCTAAACTTTTGATAGCTGCTTCTAAAATTGTCTGGGAATCGCCGATATTACTACCAAGGGCAACGGCGCTTCTTCTTGGCTCTGCTTCGGCGTAGTTCACCGTGGGCATCGCGCTCTCCTTAATGACGCTGTTTTCGGGCTGTCTTTGCGAATACTTCGGTATACCTGTTCCAGAAATGCCAATATTTTGAGGTATAAAAATTACAGCGTTTTTACAAAACTAAATTAACCAAATCTCAAAAACATTATTTTATGGTGAATTTAGTTAATTATTTATAGGATATTATACTAACACAATGGTGGTGAACTAACCCCAAAGTTGATTGATGGTGTTTATATAGTTACTACTTTGAGCGAGGAACTGACGTGGGGAAGCTTACCTCCTGGTTCAAGCGAAGACCAACTAATTTGAGTGACTCTGGACAAGGAGGAACAAATGAGAGCTTACCACCAGCACATCTGGCGCAGGCGAGGCAGTTACTGAGCAAATGAAAATTTTACCATCTAGGATGAAGACCAATCAGGCAACTGGCGGTAAACCACTCTATCGTCGATTATGGTTTTGGGCAGGCTTGGGTGTAGGTGGTGGGATAGTTGCCTTGATCTATGGCATCAGTCTAATAGACCGCACTTTGCCAGATCAGGCCGAGTTAAACGCCGTGCTGAGAGAGCAAACACTGACCATCAAAGCTGCTGATGGAACTATATTACAACAACAAGGTGAAGCTACCAGAGAACAGCTAAAGCTAGAGCAAATACCAGATAATTTAAAAAAAGCTTTCATCGCTTCAGAAGATAGAAGATTTAGGCAACACAACGGATTTGACCCGCAAGGGATTGTCAGGGCGGGTTTGAATAATTTGCGATCGCAAGGTGTGGTAGAAGGTGGTAGCACCATCACCCAACAGTTAACGCGGATTCTCTTTTTAAAACAAGAACAGACAATCTGGCGCAAACTTAAGGAAGTCCGCCTAGCTCAAAAAATGGAGCATGAATTAACCAAAGATCAGATTCTAGAGCGTTACCTAAATCTGGTTTATTTGGGAGGTGGAGCTTATGGTGTGGCAGATGCCGCCTGGGTATACTTTAGTAAATCGCCAGACCAGCTTACCCTTGCAGAAATGGCAACGATCGCCGGATTAGCTCCTGCACCTAGCTTATATGCCCCAGACAAGAATCCCGAAGCGGCAATCCGGCGAAGAAATCTGGTATTACAACGGATGCAAGAGGATGGAGTTATTACACCAGAGCAAAGGCAAGCAGCCCTCCAAGAGTCATTAACACTCAAAAGCAGTTTACCTAAGCGAGTACAAGTAGAATCACCCTACTTTACCAGCTACATCCAAAAAGAATTGCCGAAGTATGTTCCTGCTAAGGTGCTGGCAAGTGAGGGATTAGTAGTGGAAACCACCCTGAACCCGGCTTGGCAGAAAGTGGCAGAAGAGGCGGTTGCCAAAACACTGCGAAATCAAGGACGCTGGGAGAACTTTAAACAAGCAGCAATGGTTGCCATTGACCC
This sequence comes from Nostoc sp., assembly GCF_036917775.1. Lineage (GTDB taxonomy): Bacteria > Cyanobacteriota > Cyanobacteriia > Cyanobacteriales > Nostocaceae > Nostoc. The sequence continues at coordinate 52,058 of NZ_JBALEQ010000108.1, read as the reverse complement.
CCGGAGCGGTGAAATTAAGGCAATGGTTGGGGGAAAAGACTTTGGTAAAAACCAGTTTAATCGAGTTACCCAGGCACAACGGCAGCCAGGATCGACATTTAAAGGGTTTGTATATGCCACTGCGATCGCTAGCGGTAAAAGCCCCTACGATAGCTACGAGGATGCACCCTTTGTTGTAGACGGCTACGAACCAAAAAACTATAGTGAAAGATTTCGGGGTTCAATGAATATCCGAGATGCCCTCACCCGCTCTATTAATATCATTGCGGTGAAGGTGTTGATTGATGTCGGATTTACGCCGACGATTAAACTTGCTCATGATATGGGGATACAATCTGAACTTAAGCCTACCTACTCCTTGGCTCTCGGCTCAAATGAAGTAAATCTACTGGAGTTGACCAGCGCTTATGGCAGTTTTGCAACTCAGGGATTGCACACAGAACCTCATGGTATTAGCCGTATCCTCAACCGCCAAGGTAAGGTAATCTGGTCAGCTAATTTCAAATCTAAACGCGCCCTTGACGCTGACAGTGCCGCTATCATGACTTGGATGCTACGTAACGTCGTAGAAGAGGGGACTGGTGCTGCTGCCCAATTAGGTGAGAGACCAGTTGCTGGCAAGACAGGTACTTCTGATGAAGCCCGCGATTTGTGGTTTGTTGGCTACATTCCCCAAATGGTGACAGGGGTATGGCTAGGTAATGATGATAACCACCCCACCGATGGCAGCAGTGGTAGCGCCGCTTACACCTGGCACGAATTTATGGAAAAAGCTGTAGAGGGGATGCCTGTCGAAAAGTTTCCCAAACGACCAAAGTTAGAAGGTCGCAAAGGTACTATCAAAGCCCAGTCCATCAAGCCCAAACAAGTGCTGAATCGTTCTCTTTCCTCTGATAATGACTCAGAAGGAGAAAGTGCAAGAAATTCTGAGGAGAGTGGTTCATCAAGGAGACGTAGGAGAAGGAGCTATTCTCAAGAAGAACAGCAGTCAAACTATACCCCAAGACGGAGAAGGCGCGATGCCTACGGCGGGCTACGCCTACGCAGCGAAGAATCAAATTCTAGTAACTCTTCTTCAGAATCATCTACTCCCCGGCGGCGCTCTAGAAGAGTAGAATCTGATTCTCCCCCGCCTCCAAGAACTCGCCGATCTTCATCTCCTGACAATAACTCCGGTTCTTCATCGCCACAACCATCCTGGCGCGAAAGACTTAGACCTTCTAATTAATGAAGAGTGGGAATTGGGCATTGGGCATTGGGCATTGGGAATTGGGCAAGTAACAAAGAATTTTTCTCCTCTGCCCCCTGCCCCCCTGCCCCCCTGCCTTTTTTATGCAATATGAAGTTGCTCAAACTAAACTAGGGGAGGATGTTAAGTGATACGCTCATTCTATAGTGTGTCAAGTAGTGTTACTTAACATTGGAGAATATACTCATGCTTATATTGATGCAGGCAGCAGATTCAGTTGCAACAGGTGGTGGTAATTTTCCCTTTGCTTTCACCTTGGTGTATGTCGTTGGTTTTATTGCTGCTGTAAGCATTGGTTCGATAGCTTGGTACAACTCGAAACGTCCCGCAGGTTGGGAAAGCAAAGAGCGTCCTGATTTTGTGCCTAAAGTTGATAAAGAAGAAACTCCGGGTGTGGGAGAACCGAAGTCATAATTTAGTCATTAGTGAGCCAGCGCGGTCTTCTCCCAAAGGGAGAGGCTAGCGCCAAGGGGGTTTCCCCCATGAGTGACTGGCGTTCGCCCTTGGCGTGCCGGAGGCATCACCCGTGAGGGTCATTAGTCATTAGACTATGAACTTTTGACTATAATTAGGTTTGTACGTCAACCCAACGACGGTAAAGCTTTTGAATTTGTTTGAGAAGTTTAGTTTGAGTCGGTTGAGTTGAATCATTTGGCTTCGCTATATCCTGCAATTCCGTCAAGAGTCTAGCTTCTTCGACGGCAACTTCGCCATCGCTATAAATTAAGCCACTGATGGCTTCAATCAGATTTTCACAATCTTCAAGGCTGGGGCGATCGCCTAAATACTCCCGCACCCAGTCATAACATTCTTTTGGCTGTACAGGAACTAATTCGTATAGCCAAGGCTTAATTTCTGGATCGTTAGCCAAACCTTTTGCTTGAGCTATTTCGCGGAGATATTGCCGTTCTTCTGGCTGGATTCTGCCATCAATCCAGGCTGCTCCAATCAGGATTTTAACTAAGTTTTTGACATTGGAAGGGGTAACCATTGCTGCCTCCTCTGGTAGATTCAGGCCACCATCAAATCGTACAATCCCAAACAGTATTCACTCGGAATTATTGGTTTTTCTTAAGCGAACCATAAAAAAGCCATCCATGTCCTGTCGGTGGGGCCAGACTTTAAACCAACCTTGAGGGGTGCTATATGCAGAAGCAGCCAACTCAATGCCCCTTGGAGGCTCAATTTGCCAATGAGGAGACTCAGCTAAAAATGCCGAAATCACTTCTTCATTTTCTGCCGGATGCAATGTACAGGTGGCATAAACTAGTACACCACCAGCTTTGACAAAAGTTGATGTATGTGTTAGCAATTCTTTTTGCAGCACCGAAAGTTCCCGGACAGATTCTGGTGTCTGTCGCCAACGAGCATCAGCATGACGGTGCATGGTTCCTAACCCAGAACATGGAGCATCAAGTAATACGCGGTCTGCGGTGTTTTGAAATTGGTTAGAATGGCGGCTGTCGCCAGTGTAAATTTGGATAGATTGTAAATTTAGGCGTTGAGAATTTTCTTGAAGTTTGCGAAGACGAGAAGCAGTGCGATCGCAAGCCCAAATTTTCCCACTATCTGCCATTAACTCAGCAATGTGGGTTGTTTTACCCCCTGGTGCAGCACAGGCATCAATTACCACCTCACCTGGTTGGGGGTCAAGCAAATGACTTACCAATTGGGCGCTAGCATCTTGTACAGTCCACCAACCTTCTCTAAAACCAGGTAGTTTTTGAATTGATCCAGTATTACCCATGAATCTTAAAGCTTGGGGTAAATCAGGAATCCGTTTTACCAAAAGACCAACAGATTGCAAAGCCGCCTCAACTTCTTCGATTGAAGTGCAAAGTGGGTTGATACGCAAGTCAATTGTTGGTGATTGGTTCATCCATTCACACAGTTGTTCTGTCTCGGTCAAACCCAGTTGTTCTAACCAGATTTGAATAATCCAGTCAGGAAAACTGTGTAAAATACCCAAGTGTTCCACTGGGTTTTCTGGAAGTTGTAACGGATCAAAATCGGGAACTGGGCATTGGGAACTGGGAATTGGGGACTGGGGATTGATTATTTGCCTTGTCCCCTTGTCCCCTTGTCCCCCCTGCTCCCCTGCTCCCCCTGCTTTTCTAAGATACTGGCGTAACAGGCCGTTAACAAAACCCGTAAGTCCAGAAAAACCATTTTCTTTAGCGAGTTGGACAGTGGTATTAACAGCAGCAGAGGCGGGAATACGCTCTTGATAGCGTAGCTGGTAGAAACCCAAGTGTAAGATGGTGCGGAGGTCTTGTGGTTGTTGGTGAGATTTCTTTTTGGCAAATTTATCTATGAGAGTATCTAGAGTGCGCTGCCTTCTGACGCTCCCATAAACCAATTCTGTCACCAAGCGGCGATCGTGATCGGGCAAATTAACTTTTTGCAGTACTCTATCTAGGGCAACATCAGCATAAGCCCCCTTATGAACATCTCGCAGGGTGATAAAAGCTAGTTGACGGGGGTTTGTCATGGAAACATGAATCAGGAGTCAGGAGGCTTTTGTATTCTAACTCCCAACTCTTTACGAATTACGAATTATTGCATATACGGGTCTACACTAGCAATTTCAAACTCACATGCTCTAGAAACCTGTTCTGCTGGTAATTTACCAAAGCTGATTAATGGCAAATAAGTGGGGTTTGCCATCAATTCTTTCGCCAATAAGAACCCAGTAATTGTCCAAGTTTGATATTTTCTAGCTTGTTTCCCAATCAGTCGCCCTTTCTTACCGTCGTAATATTCTGGCCATTGATCTGTACTGAGCCGTCCTTGGGCAGTTTGAATAGCCTTTTGTGCAAGACTTATTTTGTTAGTTTTCACAGCGGCAGCTGCCAACATCCACATTAAAACTGGCCAACTACCAGCATTATGATACGACCAAGGGATATTTTTGGGGTCACATCCAGTTACAATTCTGTATTCTTCATGTTCTAAAGCTGGGAAACAAATTTTCATTGGCATATCTCCCACCAAATCATCCCATCGATCCTCAATGAGAGTCATGATCGCTTGTGACTGTTCTTCGGTGGCTAAGTCTGAAATAATCGCCATTAAGTTTCCGAGTGAAAAGAAGCGAGTATCTAGCTGCGACGGCCCAACATTACCCGCTAGATAGCCACCTTTTTTTGGCAACCATTTATCTAATTCATAATAGGGAACAGAATCTACATATATGTTGAACAGATTCACAGCACCTTTACCATATTCTTCACTTTTGAAGCGATAAATTTCATTCAGGCGATTAATATCTATCCAATAATGCTGACGAATATGAGCGCATAAAAGAGGCAACCTGTTATCAATGGCTTCAACAATATCAGAATTCCCTTGACAAATTAGCAGTTCACGAGATGCACGCAATGCCGTGTAAAAAAGAACTTGCAATTCTAAAGGATGCCCATAAATGCCCATACGACGGTCAATCATACAAGCACCATCTGGAACCAATAGCGTTGGGTACATATCAAAGCGATTTGCCAAGCAGATTTCCATGATTAACCTGATGCCATTTTGGAATTCAGGTTGATAAGCTAGAGAAAAATCTTCAGTGGCGACTACATAGGCACGTAACAAAATAATCCACCATAGGCAAGAATCAACAGGTGTAACTCTAGCGATCGCATGTTCACCAAAGTCTGCTTCTAGATATTCTTGCCCATTGTCTGATACAACTTTGAAGCTAGCCGGTATTAATCCTCTTCCAGGCTTATAGGCATCTAATGCCTTTTCTTTAGGCTGTAACTTTAAGGTTTCTTCTAGGAAATTGCGAACAATATCTGTTCTACCTTTGATCAAAAAAATTAGAGCTGAAGAGACAAAATCCCGAACAAAGCACTGGTCATAATTGAGAGCCTCTACAGAAGAATCATAAGCAGCTACAGTACCAACGGGGCGGCCTTGATAATAGAGAATTGATTTTTCTAGTGTTAGCCACGCTTCTTCCACTTCTTTTAAATTTTCAGTAGTTTCCAATTCGTTTAAGTGCATCGCCAGAATAACTCCATTCGGGTTGTGAATTTGTGGTAGATGCGTCTTCATTCCTTATTTTTGCTATTCTCAGCATAACAAAAAGGATTCTTTGAATAGCATGATTTTTAGAAAGTTAATCAACTAATAAGAAATAAATCTGCTGAAATTTTTACAGCTTTATTATTAGTTAATTGCCCTATAATCGATTACTGCATTGGTGAATTATAGTTTTTTTATTCACCCAGAGTAGTAATATAATTCTTCAAACAGTCACATAAGATATATTTTTAGATTATTTATTGTTCTGTTTCATGCCCAGAAGCTTTGGTTTACCAAACAAAAATATATCTTCAGCGCTGTTTAGGGTTTGTGTGAAGTTAAAACTGGTTGCAGTATATTTACTTGAGCAGGATTAGTTTTTGACACTAAGAGGTCAGATTATTCCCCTATAGAATAATAATTTATAACTTTTCTTCAGAATATGCAAGATAAATTGTTGAAAAATTTAAAATGTCAATACTTCTTAAGGGTTAAATATTTTACCCTACTGGCAGATGACATGGGGTGTTTATAAAAGTGCGTCTAAGAATAGTAATTAAGTCTCATAGAGAGGTGTATAGAAACGGAGTAGCTTGGCTGTTTGATTAAATAATCTCAGCATATTTAGACCTGAAAGTATCAAAAGCTTGATTAATTGTTTGCATTAAAGCTTTTGCGATGCAGAACTGTTGACATCAGAATGATATTGTCTTGCTAATCGACGATACGCAAGTTTAATAACGTTGGCATTATCACTCTGATCTAGACCTAATATTTCCCACCGTTCCCCAGATAATACGGTGTCAAGAGTAAATTTATCAAAGCTTTGTATTTGAATCCAAACACTAGCATCGCCAACTGCACCAAATCCGCCTGCAATAAATGCTGCGCCTGTTTTAGAGTTTTGTGTCACTGGTTTTTGAAGAGGAACGAATTAGGAATGAAGAAGATAGAGTGCAATCGTAGTCTTTTTAGAATAGCAAATACCCTCCAGTAAGTTTACTGGAGGGCTATCTATAATATTTGACAAATTTTTACCATCTAGAGCTTAGTCAAAAAAGACCTTTTTTACTCCATAAGCTGCAAGTCCTGCTGTGGCTACAATTCCTGCTGCTGGCAATGCTACAACCGTCGTTGTTGTAAATCCTAAAACACCTAAGATTCCGGGAGCGGTAGAAGTAACTGTAGCTACTGTAATTGAACCTAGACTAGCAGCAGCAGATGAAGCAGCTGCGATAGCACCTATAGCCTTAGAGCCTTCAGAGTTTAGCACTTGTTTATTTTCTTCCTGTATTCTTTAATCTAAGAGCTTCTTCAAGCCATAAGCTGCTAGTCCAACTACAGCACCAGCAGCTACGACTGGGGCTGCCCCAATGGCAATACCACCGAATGCTCCTGCCAGTCCCATGTTTCCAACCACAGCTGCAACTCCTGCGCCTGCCGCAGCTCCGCCTGCTGCGAATCCTGAAGCTTCTTTGATATCGTCTTCTTTACGCTTTTCAGCCATTGTTTTTTTTGCTTACAGTTAATAGATTTAGAACAAAATTAACAAAATATTTTTTATGCTCACATTTGTACTTTTACTGAAATATTGAATGAACTTTTCGTAAAGCAGAAAAAGCCAAAATACTTAAATTTACCAAGCTTATTTATATAAAATTCAAACTTTCATCACAAATCTTCAGGTGTTAAACCTGTCACTTTAGCAATTCTTGCTAACATCCGAGGCCCAATCTCTTGACCATCGTGAAAAGCAAACACAAAATCAGCCCAATCAGGACGCGTCAAAATTTTATGTGAACCTGACTGGCGTTTAATCTCCCAACCAATACGTAGCAAAGCAGCTAGGACACGCTTTGCCTTTGTGCTAGACCACTCACTCATGCTGCGGCAAATGAAACGCTGACTAGCTCTGGAGTTACTTCTCCATGTTCCAGCTTATCTGCTAACACACGCAGAGCTAATGCTTGAACTCTAGCAACTGCTTCTTCTGGTGTCTGACCGTAAGCCAGTACACCAGGAAAACCAATCACTTCAGCCAGAAAGCGTCCATCCTCTTCTTGTTCAATCTCTATTGTGAAGTTCATAGGTAAGCCAGTAATTGTAATAAAAGCGATTCCTGGATAAAACAAAAAATTTATATGACCTCAATTGATTTTAGCAGGCACAAAAAAGCCAGAGCCTTAAAACCTAGCAGCCGCCGCCCTACGAAAGAACTCTGTAGCAAATGTGGACTATGTAATACATACTATATTCGCTATGTCAGGTAAGCTTGCGCTTTTGTTAATAAGCAAATAGGCGAACTTGAAGAAGAAACTTACACGCGATCAAAAAAAGCTTACCAAGCAAATTCTTCCAAAGAAATATCAATAATATTTTGATGTGATGCCTACGGCGGTAAACTAAGCACTTTCCATAACACGAGAATTTTGTGGAATCAATGAGTATCAATCACTTACTTCATATCACGTCAACTAGAAACCGTCTATTCCATTATCCAAACTCAAGATACTCAATGATCGTTCCATCAGGATGCATCGCTCGCATATTCGCTCCAGTGGTAACTTTGTTCGGTTCCGCCAGAATCACAGCACCCTGCTGAATAAGTGCTTCTTTAAAATCATTGAGTGAGTCTACAAGAAATGTTGCGTGTGTACTCTTGAATGGAGAGAGTGCTTCTGCCGAACCAGCAATTAAAAGAATAGAACCCACACTTGCGAGTTCTAACTCAGACTCGGAATATTGAAACCACAACCAACATTTTTCTGTAAAAAGGTTTTCATAGAAAGCGATCGCCTCATCCAAGTCTACCGGACTAAGATAGACTCTGGTTAATACTTTAAGAATTTGCATTGCAAACTGTCTATTAGGCAGCTAATGGATTTTGTTTTGCTTACTCAGCAATCATAGTTAACTAAGATTGATCAAGAAATAGTCTATCTTCAACTTGAAAAGGTCTTCAACTCTCTGTTCACCTAGCTCTTGATAATGTTGTTAGCAGTAAATCAAAATACATTTCATTTCTACTCCTTTAGCCCCACAAAAGTCATCTGTATAGCTATAACCAATATATATACATAGATTTGGCAACAGTACCTAGTTTTAGGAGTATGTCAGAGAAAATAGCAGGAAGATGTTTTCTGATGCCATCTTGAATTAATATCTCTACAAGAAAAAATACGTCTGATATTCCCATAGTATATAGATGGTACTAAATTAGTAATACATCAGATGTAGTTTAAATAATTACAGATTCCTAATTACGAATTGTTTCAAATTTTTTTCCCTGTGCGTAGATAAAATAATTATCTGTCACTTTTACCTCAGCCTGAAAGCCTGCTTGTTTTAGCTTATCCTTAAGTTCATCTGGCTGATAAAAAATTTTGACAATCTGAAATTCTTGACCATCATTTAATTTACGGGTTTTATATAGGTTTCCGTCGTCTTCAAGGATATGATTGTTAGCTGTGGATGTCGGTTCAAAGGAAGAGTCAATGATAAATACTTCTCCACCAAGGCGAACAGATTGATAGACTTTCGTCAAAAAAGAATCGAGTAATTTTGGCGGCACATGAGATAGCCAAAAGGCGAAGAACACCAAATCATATTCAGTGTCAGGTTGCCAAGTAAATAAATCAATTAGGTGATATTCAACACTCAGTGAATTTAACTTCGAGCGATTAATTGCAATCATTTCTTCAGAGGCATCGATCGCAGTAATCTTTTTACCGATCCTTAAAAGCTCCTGCGTCCAGATACCTGTTCCAGATGCTAACTCCAAAATATCATCCATCAAACCAACTTGGTATAATGTATCTTTTATCACTGGTATAATGTATCTTTTATCACAGCTATTTCATTAAACCAGCGCTTGTTGATTTCGGGACTGCGATCGTAGCGTCCTTTCCTATAGAACCACTCATCATATTCATTGGCTCTAGCGCGATAGTACTCAATTTGTTGTTGAAGAATATTATCTGTCATCGCATCCTTTCTGAGCTGATTGAATTTATATTTGACACTGCTATGACTTTCAGTAAAATTTTTTCTTCAACGAATAAACTTGCATTTCATCTGTAATTATGTGATATTTTTATCATTCTATAATACGGTGAATCAATAAACTTGTCGTAGATTTACCGTTGAGTCACTGAAATCTGATATTTATTTACCCTTGAAAGCAGAATCAAGATGTTTACTAAGTTCTCTTCAAGTCGATTTTTGGGTATGGCTTTTGCCTTCCTCCAAAGGTTCAAACAGCAAAGAATCCACACCTTTTCCCTATTATTTGCATTGGGACTTAGCTTAACTTTGACTATCTCTGCTTGTTCTCCAACCGCAAGTAACAATGAAACAACTCAGACAGCTAGCCCCAGCGCTGTAGCTAGCGGCACTACAATTCGTATAGGCTACCAGAAAGCGTCAACTGTCCTCTATGCACTGAAAGCGAGAGGAGAATTAGAAAAAGCCTTTGCAACTTCAGGATCTTCTGTCACTTGGTCAGAATTTCCGGCTGGGCCTCCAATGCTAGAAGCATTGAATGCAGGTAGCATTGATTTTGGCTATACCGGAGAATCACCACCAATATTTGCCCAAGCTGGGGGTATTCCTCTAGTTTATGTTGCCTACGATCCTTGGAGTCCGAAAGCGGAAGCCATCATAGTACCCAAGGATTCACCTATTAAAAGTGTGGCTGAACTCAAGGGCAAAAAAGTTACTTTTGCCAAAGGTTCGAATGCTAACTACCTATTGGTGAAAGCGCTCGAAAAAGCAGGGGTACAGTACAGTGACATCCAGCCAGCAAGTCTGCCACCCGCCGATGCTCGTGCTGCCTTTGAAGGAAAAAAGGTTGATGCTTGGGCAATTTGGGACCCATATTTAGCCGCAGCAGAAGCAGCAACAGGCGCACGCATTTTAGCAGACGCAACTGAATTAGCTCCCAATCGTGGTTATTATCTAGCTGCAAAATCTTTTGTGGATGCCAAGCCTGATGTTTTGAAAATAGTTTTGGATAGGGTGAAGAAAGTTAGTGACTGGGCAAAAAATAATCCTAGTGAAGTTGCTAAATTTCTTTCCCCTGCTTTGGGTATAGATGCTCGTGTGTTGGAAATAGCTGAAAAGCGGCGTGAATATGATGTACTTCTGCTCACAGATGAAGTGATTACTAAACAACAAGAGATTGCAGATACCTTCTACAACATTAAGTTGATCCCGAAAGAAATCAAAGTTAAAGAAATTGTTTGGCAAGGAAAAGTGAATAATTAATAAATAATAATTTTTTAATTCCGAATAATGTTACAAGTTAACATAACACGTTTAAAAGTTATTATGCCTTTGTTAAATTCCAAAAATAGATTTTTCGGTAAGCTTAATAGCCTAAATTTAAGTACTAACCAGTTAAGTTCGTTAGTTATATTTGGTATATTATTCTCTCTGGGAACTAGTATTGGTGTAGCGCAAGTCAGAACAACACCTAAACCGGGATTCACACTGCAACTTTTACATACTTCCGACCAAGAAGCAGGTGTTCCAGCACTGAAGGATGCACCAAACTTTTCGGCGGTGTTGAATGCACTCAAAAATCAGGATGCTAATCGTGACGGTCAGCCTGATTATCCTAATACCTTAATCCTTTCATCTGGAGATGCCTATATTCCCAGTCCCTTCTTATTTGCTAGTGATCCAGTTTTTGGTGGACAGGGAAGAGGAGATATTTTAATTTTAAATGCTCTTGGGTTTAGTGCGATCGCTTTTGGTAATCACGAATTTGACTTAGGTACGGGTGTTGTTGCCGATTTACTCGGTGCTAAAAAAGATTACCCAGGTACAAATTTTCCCTATCTCAGCACAAATCTAAACTTCAGCACTGATAAAGACCTGGCAAAATTAGTTACTGCTGATGGACAAGAGGCAAGTAAAATTCCTAATAAAATTGCCCGTAGTACCATCATTACCCTTAATGGTGAAAAGATTGGTGTAGTTGGGGCGACAACTCCCACTCTACGGACGATTTCCTCTCCCGGTGGTGTGACTGTGTTGCCTAAAGAATTTAGCGATCGTAATGCCGCAGACATCGCCGCCTTAGCTGCTGAAATTCAAACTTCTGTCGATGCACTGCTGACAAAAAACCCAGATATTAATAAAGTTATTCTGTTGGCGCACATGCAGCAAATTGCTATTGAGCAAAAGCTAGCAAAATTGCTTAAAGGAGTAGATATCGTTGTTGCTGGTGGTTCTAATACCTTACTAGCCGACAAAACAGACCGTCTACGAGTCGGTGATAAATCTGCTGGAACTTATCCAATCCTCACAAAAGCAGCAGATGGTAATCCGATAGCCGTAGTTAATACCGATGGAAACTATCGTTATGTTGGTCGTCTAGTAGTTAACTTTGATGCCAATGGAGTGATTATTCCGTTTAGTATTGACTCCAAAATCAGTGGTGCTTATGCGACTGATTCTAAAGGTGTAGCAACTGTCGGTGGGAAACCCGATCCTAAAATTGTCGCCATTACAGAGGCACTTCAAAAAGTGATTATTGCCCAAGATGGTAAAATTTTTGGGAAAACCAACGTCTTTCTCAATGGCTGGCGCGGTGATGTCCGTACACAAGAAACCAATTTAGGGAATTTGACAGCCGAAGCTAATTTAGCGATCGCTAAACGATACGATCCTAAGACAGTCATTTCCATCAAAAATGGCGGTGGTATCCGTGACAATATCGGTATCTACACCTTTCCCCCTGGTTCGACTCGCTCACAAGATGTTATCAAACTACCACCTCAAGCAAATCCTGTAGCAGGTAAGAAAGCAAAAGAAATTTCCCAACTTGATATCACCAATGCGCTACGATTCAACAATGGCTTGACTTTAGTTACTCTGAGTGCAAAAGAACTACTAGCGGTCATTGAACACAGCGTAGCAGCCGTAGCACCCGGCGCTACCCCTGGCAGTTTTCCCCAAGTAGCGGGATTAACCTTTAGCTTTGACCCAGATTTGCCAGCAGGAAAGCGCGTTAAATCCCTTGCTATCAAGGATGGTAAGGGCAAAATTATTGATGTAGTAGTTAAAAATGCCGAGTTAGTGGGTGATCCTAATCGGATCTTCCGCACTGTTACCCTCAACTTCCTTGCAACTGGTGGTGATGGCTATCCTTTTGGGAAAACAGAACGGGTTGATTTGACATCAAAAGATGCTGATAAGAGCAAACGCACAGGTTTAGCCACCTTTGCTGTTGATGGTTCCGAGCAAGATACATTAGCCGAATATTTGGCTGCTAACTTTAAGCAAATTCCCTTTTCTCAAGGAGATGTGCCACCCGCAGAAGATACTCGCATTCAAAATCTCAAATTGCGTAAAGATGTGGTGTTATCAAATTAATTATTTGTGCCTACCTACTTAAAGATGTATAAGTTTGCCCCGGCTTGGGAGAACGAGCAAATAGTATTTGGTGCTGCGCGACCTGGATACACTAATAAGCAGGTTCACGATTGGATACAATTCATGAAGTGTCAAAATATTAAGCGAGTTTGTTGCCTTCTTCCCAATCAACAACTAGCTTATTACTCTAATCTTCTGGATACCTACAAACAGGAATTTGGTAATCAGCTAGTATGTTGGGCACCAATTGTAGATTTCCATCTATCTGATTTAGAAACCCTCACACAAAAAATACTTCCTTTCTTAATAGAAGCAGATAAACAAAATGAGAAAGTCGTTGTACATTGTTCTGGTGGAATTGGACGTACTGGACATGTATTAGCGGCATGGCTAGTTAGTGTCCGAGGACTATCAAATCAAGCTGCGATCGCTGCTGTCAAAAAAACAGGTAGAAATCCTTATGAAGCTGCATTAGCTGCTGTGTTTATAGGTAGAAATCCGTTGAAAGTTGTAAAAGAACTTGACTTGCTTCTAAATGATTGCCGTCTAGCAATACATAAAGTTTTTTGATTTTGCTATCAACCTGTTTAATTAGTCTCTTGACGAGGTAAATTCTATGGCAATGGTTCTAGATAAAGTAGTTCCTTTTGGGAGATCAATGGATGAATATATAAAAATATTCAATTTAACAGACGCAGATTTAAATAAAAAAATCCTTGGAATTGGGGACGGCCCGGCAAGCTTTAATGCAGAAATGACACGTCAGGGTAAAAGTGTAGTTTCTGTTGACCCACTATACCAATTTTCTGGTGATGAGATATTGCAACGATTCAATGAAGTGGTAGATAACATCATTAACCAAGTCAAGGCTACATCGAAAGATTGGGTATGGGGCTATCATAAATCTCCAGATGATTTGCGACACAATCGAGTCAAAGTTATTAAAGAATTTCTGTCTGATTATGAAAATGGCAAAAAAAGCAATAGATACATAGTTGATGAGTTTCCAAAATTAGAATTTAAAAATCAAGAGTTTGACATAGCCCTGTGTTCACATTTATTGTTTTTATATTCAGACCATCTAGATTACAATTTTCACCTAAATTCTATAGGTGAAATGCTACGTATTGCTAAAGAAATCAGAATATTTCCCCTGATAACTTTAATGTGGAAACATTCTCAACATTTAGATAAAATAGTAAAATATTACACTTCAATGGGTTACAAGATAGATATTGAAAATGTTGAATACGAGCTACAGCCTGGTGGAAATAAAATGTTGAAGATAACCAGAGATGTTTAGAAAATTCATAATTCGTAATCAGGGGATACAGGCTCAAAATGTAACACTATAATTTGCTCTGGGTGTAAACTGACAGATTCATAAGTACGGCCAGAGCGATCGCTAAATTCAACTTCAAATGCAGCACCACCAGCTAATAATTCTACTACTGTACCAACTTGACCACGGTACAGGTTGTATTCAGGCAGATCAACTGTCAGTGCTACTACATCCAGCAACTTAACTGTATTTTTACCCATCTCCCTAGAGATTTCCATATTCTCAATAATTTTTGATGCGATCGCTCTGAAAATTAGTATAGGCGATCGCTTCCTACAGTTAGATAGGATAGATTGCTTCAATGTTGGTAAACTCAAGTGAATCATCCGACACTGTAGCCGAGATGTCAGCACCTAGTTCAGCATAACAATTAAAAACACGAGTAGATGGAAAATCATCATCTAGGTCTTCGTAATAATCATTATAAAAGTTCGTGCTTCTTGGAGCATTAATTCTTCTACACTCTACACTTGCCTTTACATCGATACTGCACCCTATACTAACTTCTATAGTCTGATCATCAAAATCCCAAATATATACTGGATCAGTGATTTTAACATTTAAATGCCTAATATTTTCTACAAAAATTGGCTCATAATAATTTCGATAATCGGAATCAGAAATACAAAAGTAAGAACTCCTATCTTCCTTTAAACGTTCACGAACACTATTTATAATTTCATCCAAATTAAGTCTCGCTTCAACCCACTCAAGATTTATATGTTCAAATCTTTCTGCATGTTCTTTGTTGAAAGCTTCGGGTGAAGGGTAATATAAAGCTGTTAAGCCATTTTGAGCTAGATCGGCTGTAAGTTCCTGACGCAATGAAGTTTTGTCTGGGGCGGCAAAATCTTTTGTATTTTGAGAGATGAAGACATATTGCTGTCCATGTCTACGTTTTTTACAAGTTTCAATAAACAATAACCAAATAATGGTATCTCTGAGTTCTTTCCCAGATTCAGTACATGGTGGTATCCTTTCCGTAGCTCTTTGCATCGCCTCAGGCAGAACAGAAGCTTCAAGAGGAATGCGGAGCAAACGTCTACTTCGGACAAGCTTTTCTAAATTTTCCTCCCATGCAGTAAATGTGCGGTTAAATACTTCTGTAGCATCAAACTGAGGTGTATCTTTTATCCCTATTCGTTCGGCCTTCTTAATCGCAGCTTCAATATTGTTAGCTGCCGCAGTCACTTCTCTTTTGAAATGAGCACGAACTTCCATCTCAACGGGTTCAAGCAGTAGCACTTTTGAAAAACACTTCTCAGCGAAGTCCAGAAGCACTCGCATCTTTTGTGAGCGGAACCAAGGATCGGCAATTATGACATTTGAATCAATAACTATATCCATGAATACATACCTTTGTCATGTACTTTCTGAAGCAATCTAAGCTAGTCAGTGGACAGAAAATTTCTGTATATACACCCTAACTTGTGGAAGCCTAAGTTACCAACACTGACTGTAAAGTTACCTGATTATCACTTGGCGATGCCCAAGCTGCTTAGAATAGTAGTGATAGAAAGGATTGTAATTATGAGCGTCGTCATTCCTAATGAAGTATTAACCGCAACTCGGATGACTGAAGGCGAAATGAAGCAGGAAATTGCGGTGATGCTTTTTCAAAAAGAAAAGTTAACCCTTGCTCAAGCCAGCCGATTTGCAGGGATAAACCGTATAGCATTTCAGCATCTACTCGCAAGTCGTCAAGTTTCAGTGCATTATGGGGTCGAGGATTTTGAACAAGATATAGAAAACTTGCGGGCGATGGGTAGACTGTGATCAATCTTGATCTTTTGGCTCCAATGCTGTGTTAGACGGCTGGTTGCTACCATTTCTTGCAGCTTCTAACTTTTGACGAATAGCTATCTGAACCTTTTCATCAAAATCAGGGTCGTTGAGAGATGCAATAATTCTGAGTGGACGTTTGTTAATTCTGTTTAAGTACGCCTGAAATGCTGTTTCATCTTTACGATGTTTGAGAAAATACTCTCTCAACTCGGCATTAGACATTGCATCATAGTTAACGCAGCTCATCAGCAAACTCCCCGTTGGGTAGAATTTGAAACTCCAGTTCTTCGCTATAACCAGCTAATAAATACACATTGCGAGTGCGATTATCAACACAAACTAGATGTATGGGCTGAAGCATAACATAGGTCAGTTGATAGGCGATGCGGTATAGACTCTCTAGCTGGGCAGCAGTAGGCATTCTGGACATTTCCTCACCTATTGGCTATCTTAACAAGTCTTTGCGCTTAATTTGTCAGTTATACTTCGCCCATCAATAACTTTGCCGCCACTCTACTGAGTTTCTTTTTACTCTGATTCAACTTTATGCCAGAAGTCTATTGACTTCTGGTAAATCTATTGAGAAGCTAATAGTTAGATTTACTAATTAATAGAAGTGCATCAAACTTGTGACAATACTGACGGGCAAAATAAATCGATCGCAACCTGCTAGCGATCCAAAACCACTGATTTTGGAAACTCAGGGACTCACACGCCGTTTTGGTAAGTTAACCGCAGTTAACAACCTGAGCATATCTGTGGAACAGGGCGAAGTGTTTGGATTGCTTGGCCCCAATGGGGCAGGGAAAAGTACAGTTATTAAAATGTTGACAACCTTGCTGCCTATCAGTGCAGGGAAAGCAACCTTAGCTGGCTATGACGTGACTAGTCAATCTAATCCTGTGAGACGGGCTATCGGTTATGTACCCCAGGCGCTCTCTGCTGATGGTAGTCTCACGGGGTACGAAAATCTCTTAATCTTCGCCAAGCTGTATGGAATACCTGCCAAAGGACGCGATCGCCGCATCTATGAAATTCTAGAATACATGGGTTTGCAAGATGCGGCGAAACGCTTGGTACGAAACTACTCTGGTGGGATGATTCGCAAGCTAGAAATTGGCATATCAGTTCTACATCAACCCCAAATTCTGTTTCTTGATGAGCCGACTGTCGGACTAGATCCCATCGCTCGAACTCAAGTATGGCAGCTTGTACTACAACTCTGTGCTGATTACGGCACAACTATATTTTTAACAACCCACTTTTTAGAAGAAGCGGATAGCTTATGTAACCGAGTGGCGATTATGCAGCAAGGTGAAGTTGTTACTACAGGTACGCCAAGCGACTTAAAAGCTTCTTTAAATAACCCAAATGCAACTTTGGATGATGTCTTTATTCACTATACAGGCGACCAGTTAACATCAGGAGTGAACTACCGTGACACAGCAAGAACCAGACGTACTGCTCAACGGTTGGGTTAAAGCACCACCCACTGTCCGAGTAAATTTGATCTCTGCAATTAAAGAGCTAGTTACAAAAACCCTGGCGATCGCAGAATTAGAAATCCGTAAACTCCGCCACGATCCCACTGATTTAGTCGTTCGGGCTGTACAACCAGCTTTATGGCTGCTAATCTTTGGACAAGTTTTCGCCCGAACTCGCGCGATTCCTACAGGGAACTTACCCTATTTAGACTTCATTTCTGCTGGAATTTTGGCTCAGAGTATTTTATTCGTGGCAATTTTTAGTGGTGGAATGACGCTAATCTGGGAGCGAGATTTAGGCATTGTCCATAAATTTTTAGCTAGTCCTACGCCTCGCGTGGCGATGGTGTTGGGCAAAGCCCTGGCGTGTGGGGTGAGGTGCTTATCTCAGGTAATATTCATTTACGGATTAGCATTTTTATTAGGTGTCAAACTAAATCTTCATCCCCTAGCTATTCTTCAAGTACTGCTGCTAGTCATACTAGGAGCGGGTTCTTTTTGTATTTTCTCATTAATTATTGGCTGTTTAGTGAAAAGCCGAGAAAGGATGACGGGTATTGGACAATTGTTAACCATGCCGTTATTTTTTGCGAGCAATGCCATCTATCCGATCTCGTTGATGCCCAGTTGGTTAAAGTTCATTTCCCATTTAAATCCGTTGACTTATCTGGTTGACGGGTTACGTAGCACCATGCTGTTAAACGGCACTAGCATCTATGGCTTTGGTCTGGATTGTACAATTCTCTTATTCACATTAATCATTTTGGCCATCCTTGGTGGAAAACTTTATCCACGGGTGGCCATGTAACTAGGAGAACAACAAGCCCATGACCTTGGATAAACCTAATCAAGGTGCAACTTCCGAAGAATGTGCCGCTAGAGTAATGGAGACAGTTCCATTAGTGATGCGGTTTATCCGAGCGGATATGCGTGCCCATAGTGCCGCTTTTTTATCTATACCTCAGTTGCGATCGCTAGCATTTATCAACCGCAATCCTGGTGCTTCATTATCTGACTTAGCAGAGCATTTAGGTGTCACCTCTGCCACGGCATCAGCAACTATAGAACGCTTGGTACAACGCGACTTTGTGAAACGGATTGCTCATCCTCAAGAGCGGCGGCGGGTGCTGCTCAATTTAACTGAAGATGGAAAACATCATCTCAAGCAATCCCAAGATCAAACTCGCGCTCATATTACCGACTTGCTCAAAGGTCTTTCCGAAGACCAAATTTCCAACATTGAAGAAGGCTTAACTCTACTAAAAAATGTCTTCGAGAAAACAGAACTCAAAGCCCCATAACTTTGAGGTTGCACAACACGATCCCTTTGCAGCCTTTAAGTTTCGAGACTATCGGCTATTTACCATTGGACGGCTGGTGCTGTTCGTAGGGTCGCAAATGCAAACTGTAGCGATTGGGTGGGAACTCTATGAGCGAACTAACTCAGCGATCGCTTTAGGTGGTGTAGGACTGGCGCAAGTCTTACCGATGATTGTTCTCACCTTAATTGCCGGAGATGTTGCCGATCGCCGCGATCGCAAAGTGACCATGTTACTCTCGGTAATGTTGCTAGCTCTCTGCTCACTAGCTTTAGGGGTACTTTCCTATACTCAGGGGGCAATTTTTCTAATTTACGCCTGTTTGGTATTAACGGGTGTAGCAAGGGCATTTCTTAAACCTGCCAGTGATGCTCTGATGTGGCAATTGATACCTGTTAGTGCGTTTACCAATGCAGCTACCTGGAATAGTAGTAGCTTTCAGTTAGCCGCAGTCATCGGCCCAGCCTTGGGGGGATTCGGTATCGCTTTGCTGGGAAGTGCTACAGGGGTTTATATATTAGCAGCGATCGCAGCTTTACTCTGTTTTATTTTAACGCTAGCGATTAAAGAGCAAAAAGTTACTCGCTCAACCGAACCAATCTCACTTCAAGCGCTTGCAGCTGGTGCTAAATTTGTTTGGCAAAATCAGTTGATTTTAGCAGCGATTACATTAGATATGTTTGCAGTATTGTTGGGTGGTGCGATCGCGCTTCTCCCCATCTTTGCCAAAGATATTTTACACGTGGGGCCAGTGGAGTTGGGATATCTCCAAGCAGCACACTCCATCGGTGCTTTGACTATGGCGATTACCCTGGCATATTTACCACCGTTACGCAAAGCAGGCCCAGCCTTATTGTGGTCAGTAGTTGGCTTTGGAGTTGTCACAATTATCTTTGGACTTTCTCGTTCCTTTTGGCTATCTATGTTAATGCTGATCCTTGGTGGCGCACTAGATAGCATTAGCGTTGTGATTCGCCATACATTGGTTCAAATTAGAACACCGGATCATTTGCGTGGTCGAGTTGCTGCTATTAATAGCGTGTTTATTAGTGCCTCGAATGAATTAGGGGGCTTTGAATCAGGCTTAACAGCGGCTTTATTTGGCCCGGTGATTTCCGTTGTGGGTGGTGGAATTGGTACAATTTTAGTAGTGATTGCTACAGCAATGATTTGGCCGGGAATTCGTAAGTTAGGAGCTTTGCAAGAGTATAAATAAATTTAAAATGGCAGTATTAGATGATGGAGTTATATCCACTACTAAGTCTTCCATAGATAATAAAAATCTCATCCTATGCAAGAGCTACAAAAATTGTTATCTCTTGCTTGGATGGGATTTTGTTTAATGAAATTTGCATATCACGTAATTAAAAGATAGAGCAACCCAGACTTTTGGAATTATGTATAACTTGAATTTGCTCTTCAAGTTATACAATTGCCACTAAGCAGTTAGGCCACCACCACCAAAACTTGGTATACCGCCTCCGTTTGGAATACCAAATTTAGAAAGGTCAAAGCTGCCTTCAGTTGGAATACCATACTTAGAAGGGTCGAAGCTATCAGCCGTTGGAATATCAAAGCTACCCAAATTAAAGCTGCCTTCTTTTGGAATACCAAATTTAGAAGGGTCAAAGCTGCCTTCAGTTGCAATACCATACTTAGTAGGGTCGAAGCTGCTTTCAGTTGGAATACCATACTTATCAAGGTCGAAGCTACCTTCTTTTGGAATACCATACTTATCAAGATCGAAGCTGTCAGCCGTTGGGATGCCAAAAGCACCTCCAGGTGCGAAAGGATCGCTGGGGTTGCTAGCCTGATCACCATCATTAACGAGATTACCAAAAACAGAATTTGAATCAGATGCCATTAGAGTTAATCCTCCTATTAGGACATAAATGTTGCTTCATTAATAAATGTCAAAAAGCACAATTAAGCTTTATCTGTAGCTTTCTTATTGTTTTTTGAATTGCTAATCTTGAGATTTTCGCACTAAATTACAGAGTGTTTTTATGAAAAAAATACTGTAATTTGTCCTGGTTATATTAATAATAAATATAAAAAAATTAACTTATTTTTACAATGAAAAATCTTTAGATGCTGGTGCCAAATCTTTTGATGCTTATGTCAAATCTTTAGATAATTTTACTAACGCAATTTGCAGAGTAAGCTCATGTAAATTGGTATAAATCGGACTTGACAAATTGTCATTATGAGTAAAAAGACAGTAATGCTGTTTTAAAAATTTCAAAGAGCAGATTACTTCTATTGCAATTCAATTTGATTATGTGAAAAAATCTAAATATATGTATTGGCGTGTCAAGACTAAATTTGTGCATTAGCAAACTCTTGTGGGATGGGCTTCTAGACTGTCCTAATTGGCGGGCAAAATGCCCGCCCCACAAGAAAATTTATTGCAACAATTTAGTCTTGCCACGCCAGTACATTAGGGCGGAGTTCGTAACGCACCAAAGTATTCTTTAATAGGATTTACGCAAAATATCTCTCAAACTCCGGTTTCTCCGTGTCCTCTGCGCCTCTGCGGTTTATTATTTCGTAACTCTTGCGTAAATCCTATTTAATTTTTAATTTTTTGACGATGATTAGCAGCTTGTAATAACAAAGATTCGGCAAAAGCGATCGCATCACTTGCAGATTTACCACCAGCTAACTGTGCTAATTCTTCCCGACGACTGGTTAAATTATCCAAGGTAGTAACTCTGACTACGGTACGTTGTTCAGCGTTCTCATTGTTAGCTTTTTTACCTTTGCCTTGATTGATAGTTTGCTTATCGACGCGGAAATGGCGATCGGCCATTGCCGCAACTAAAGGCTGGTGGGTAACACACAATACCTGATTGCGTTGACTTAGCTGGTGTAATTTTTCAGCGATCGCTTGGGCGACTCTTCCCGAAACCCCGACATCAATTTCATCAAAAACCATTGTCCCAGCCACATCAACCTGAGAAAAACAAGCTTTCAGCGCTAGTAAAAAGCGGCTCATTTCCCCGCCAGAGGCAACTTCCGTTAAAGGTTGCAGTGGTTCTCCAGGGTTAGAACTAAATGTAAAGGTTATTTTATCTGCTCCCATAACCGTGGGGAAAGCAGGCACTATCTCAACCAGAAACTTCACCTTTTCCATCGCTAAAGGCTTGAGTTCAGCTATCAAACGTGATTCTAAATTAGCAGCCGCCTTACTTCGCAATTGAGTTAACTGATTAGTTGCTTGGGTGAGTTTTTCAAAACACGCTTTTTCTTGCTGTTCTAAATTTTCAATAGATTGTTCGCTGTCGTTAAGCTGGGCTAATTCCCCTTGGATACGTTGGTAATAAGCGATCGCTTCGGTAAGTGTCGGCCCATACTTGCGGCAAATTTGCTTTAATTCCTGAATCCGTTCTTCTACCTCTTCCAATCGCTGTGGATCGGCTTCCAAACCGTCCCCATAAGCATTAATTTGCCTTCCCACTTCCATTACCGCAGCTTGCGCGTCCCTAACCAATTCCAACAGGTGTTGCAGTTGGGTATCGTACTCCACCATGTCATTTAATATCGCCTCACTATCTCCCAGTAAATCTCCTGCGGCTGGGGTTTCATTGTCGTTTTGATACAAAGCCTGATAAACCTTGTAACTCATCTGTTGCAAATCGACGACATGATTTAGGCGTTCTCGTTCTTGTCCCAACTGTTCCAATTCATCAGGTTCATTGAGATTAGCTGCTCCCAATTCCTGCACTTGATAAGTGAGCAAATCTAGTTGTTGCAACCGTTCCCGTTCTGATGTCCGGCGTTTTTCTAATGCTAAATGGGCCTGTTGGTAAGTATTAAAACTCGTAGCGACTTTATGACGCTGCTGCATTAAAGAGTCGCCGCCATATAAATCTAACCAGTCGCGGACTTGGGCAGATTGTCCCACTTGTACCGTTTGACCTTGGGCTGTGATTTCCACTAAGCGATCGCGCATTCCTCCCATAATCTGCCGATTTACTAACACACCATTCACCCGCGATCGACTGCGGATATTAGTAGCAGTGGCTGTGATTTCTCGGCTAATAACTACAGAATTTTCATCAAGCAAATCTATTTCTTGTTCAGTCAACCAAGCCGCTAGGGGGGCATTTGAGGTGAAAGTTGCTTCTACCATCGCTCGACTTGTCCCTGTGCGAATGACTCGACTAGAGACTTTACCGCCTAAAGCGGCATCAATGGCATCCAAAATAATCGATTTTCCAGCGCCGGTTTCACCTGTCAGCACATTTAGTCCCGCGCCAAATTCCAATTCCAGTTGGTCAATTAAGGCAAAGTTTTCAATTCGCAGGCAAAGCAACATCAAGCCAAATTCTCCATAAGGGCAGATGCCGGATAATTCTAATTTACAGGACAATAAGTATGATTTTCCAGCAACTAGCAATACCTAATACTATTGAACTAGTATGCCCGTTTAAGTGTAGCAAACCTTTGAGTAATGGGTAATGGATAATGGGTAATAGAAAAAATTAGTTGAATCCTGCTAATTTCTAATTCCCAATCCCCAATTCCCAATTCGTAAAGATATTGTTACAATTTTTAATGTGATCGTTCTGACTGGTGGCCTTTTTCATGATTGTTAAGACACTTCCCCCTAGTTCCCGACCGATTCAGGAGGACAGTCGCAACGGCACAGATAGCCGAGGTGAACTGGACGTTATAGATATAGTGCCAGAAGAGAATGGTACACCGAGCTTAGTTGTGCGTTCGCCAAGACTCTTAGCAGCCCAAAAGATCAGGACAACAGCCCAACCTGAGATTCTTTATGATCCTGTGGTCATAGCGGCGCATTACCAAAACAGACCCATACAAGTTGTCCGGCGGATTTTCGCAGTGTTGGGGCCGGCTCTATCCTTTGCTTTTGGGTTGTGGTCGGATAGTAAACGGGGAATTGTCGTCAAAAATGACCGCCGCCGAGCCATTCAGTTACGAGTATTGCTGACCAAACTGGGGCCTGCTTACATCAAAATTGGCCAAGCTTTGTCCACTAGACCGGATCTCGTTCCTACCGTATTTCTAGAAGAATTAACCAAGCTACAAGACCAATTACCACCTTTTCCCAACGAACTTGCTTATCAGTTTATCAAGGAAGAACTAGGCGCACCTCCAGAAGAGGTTTACGCCGAACTCTCGGCCCAGCCAATTGCTGCGGCTTCCTTGGGACAAGTATATAAAGGTAAGCTAAAAACTGGTGAAGAAGTTGCCGTAAAAGTCCAACGCCCCGACTTAAGAGAGCGGATCACCATCGACTTGTATATCTTGCGTAACATCGCCGCTTGGGTGCAGAAAACATTCAAACGGGTAAGAAGTGATTTAGTTGGGATTCTCGATGAATTAGGCGATCGCATCTTTGAAGAGATGGACTATATTCACGAGGGTGAAAATGCCGAAAGATTTTTCGAGTTATATGGTCACATAAAAGACATCTACGTACCGAAAATTTACTGGGAATATACCAATCGTCGCGTTTTGACGATGGAATGGATTAACGGTATTAAATTAACCCAGACAGAAGAAATTAGTGCCCAAGGCATAGATGCTCGTTATCTGATTGAAGTGGGTGTCCAGTGTTCTTTGCGCCAGTTGCTAGAACATGGATTTTTCCACGCCGATCCCCACCCTGGTAACTTATTAGCAACACCAGATGGCAAATTGGCTTATCTTGACTTTGGAATGATGAGCGAGATTAAGCCACCACAGCGTTATGGTTTAATTGAAGCGATCGTCCACGTCGTCAACCGCGACTTTGAAGGATTAGCAAAAGACTACGTTAAATTAGACTTCTTATCGCCAGAAACCGATTTAACCCCAATTATCCCAGCTTTTGCCAGAGTCTTTGCTGATGCCCAAGGAGCCAGCGTTGCCGACCTTAACATTAAAAGCATCACCGATGAACTATCGGCTTTGATGTATGAGTATCCTTTCCGCGTACCGCCCTACTACGCCTTAATTATTCGTTCTCTTGTGACTCTCGAAGGGATTGCAATATTTATAGATCCCACTTTTAAAGTCCTCAGCGAAGCTTATCCCTACGTTTCTAAACGCCTGTTAACAGACCAAGCACCGCAATTAAGAGCATCATTGCAAGATTTGCTATTTAAAGATGGCAGATTTCGCTGGAATCGCTTAGAGAACTTATTAAAAAATGCACGTAACAGTCAAGATTACGACTTTAATTTAGTTCTGAATCAGGGGATAGAATTTCTGTCCTCAGAACGTGGTGCTTTCATTCTTGACAAGCTAGTAGATGAATCTGTTAATGGACTTGATGCTTTAAGTAAAAACGTTTTGCATAACTTCACCTCCCTCTTACGAGAACGAGTTGGATTGACAGCAGTTAATGAAACTCCCGCAGCGACAGTTGAGCAACAACAAACCTTAGAGCATATCAAACATATATTAGGTATTCTCCGAGAAACACAAGGTTTTGACCCACTGCAACTTGCAAATCAAATTGCCCAGTTATTGGTAAATTCAGATGTACAACGTTTAGGTCAACAAATTGCCAACCGCTTCACACAAAAAGCTGTAGCTAGATTGATTCGGCAATTATTGGCATCTTAGTAAGAGTTATGAGTTAAAAAATTCCTTTAACTCATAATTCATCAACATTGATAACTATATAACCTCTGCATCCCTTGCCTTATTTTTGGTCTACAGTTTGAATTGTCAGCATTTGAGGGGGCGTAGCATCTGGTGGGTAGAGAAAATCTACTTTTACCATTCGCAGCTGTCCTGGAGATATTTTTAATTGAGCAAGCGGTTCTCCCATCTGTCCCCGTTGTTGAACTAAATGCCAATATTGGGTTCTGGGTAAGCCATTATCGTCATTGTAGCGAATACGAACTGTGCCACGAAAAAAGACGGATGGTTGGGGTGGTGAAAAAAAGCGAAGCCCAGGTTTACTTAAGTCGTCTTCTTTAATAGGTGTTTGAAAAAGCACATTTACAGTTTGTAGTTTGGCGGTATTGTTGATTAATGGGAGCGAGATGTTATATTCAATACCGTAGTTGCCATGAGCTTCGTAAGCAGTACCAGGATAACGCACCGCGAGTTTGGCAGTTTGGTTTTGTCCAGTACCCATTTTGCCTGCTAAAAGGGTGCTTAAACCGTATGAAAAAGCTTGTCCTGAAGCGGGAATTGTCAGGTATGAACTATTGGAGTCGGTAACTTGTGCTTGCCAACGAGAGCCAACAGCTACCGCCGCTACCCGACCGTAAATTTCTGCTGTCGCTGTCAGATTATTTGGAGGGCTAGGAGCAGGTTCACGTGGCCCCGCAAAATCACCATTTTCTAACAAGTTTTCCCATTCTTTTAAAGTGGGCGCTCGTTCAGTAGCATCTGGATTTAGTTTGGCAAACATAGCTAAGTTCGCCATATAAACTGGACTATCACTGTACAAACGCAACAAAGTAGAACGTCCATTTAATGGTGGTTTTAAAGGACGCACTGGAATTGGATGATTCATTAACATCCGGCTTTGTTTTGGTGGAATTACCAACTGGGCTGGCCATCCTGACTGCCGTTTTCCTCGTAGCATATCATTCATGACGCGATCGCCAGGGCCAGCATAAATGTTTCCCGAATTATTTGACTGTATGGGGGGAAGTTTGAGAAAAGGTGCATCAGGTTGACTAACATAACTGGCTGCTTGCAATATATTTATAGTTGCAGGGCGATCGCTGGGATTGTAAACAATCACCCCCAAATAAAGAGTCCGCAAATCATTTGGAGTCTCAATGGCGCGAGCAATATGATGAGAAAACAAATCAAAGCGTCCCTTCCATAGAAACTTCAGGTGTGCGCTTGGCACTTTTTTGCCTTGAGGAGGAAACGTAGACAGCAGAATACCTTCACTCTGAACTACTTCTGGGTTATTACTGTTAAATACTGGTATTGCATCAAGATGGCCAGGTAAAGGTCTTGTTTGTTGCGGAATGAAGATTTCCTGGGGTTCAGATGCTGGAGAAGGTTCTGCTTGAGCCAAAAGCAAAGAGGAAATAAAATTAAGCATTTATTGGAAAAGCAATTTATCGGTGAAGTTAAGAATACAGCATACTTGTAGTGATTATGTATGATGTTGCGCTTTATTCAGCTACGCCATATAAGTAAAAATTTTTATTTATCGAGCCTCAAAGTACCTAAAACCTTAATTTTGGGAAAAGTTACCAAGTTGTCCCAGCCGCCACGCGACTTTCAAAAGCATTGCTTTTAACTTTCCTGTTGAGGATAACCGTTTTTTTCGCGTTTGAGGCTTTCTTCTAAGGCTTGAATTTGTTCACGACGAGCTTCCAATTCTAAGGAACGCCTCGCTAAATCTTGGTTTTGCAACGTCAAGGATTGTCGCCAATGTTCTGCTCGCTCGGCTTCGTGCTGCAAAAATTCTGGGGTAATGCCGATGGTGAGGTAGTTTTGTACCAAGTGGAGTACCCAGTTGGTAGCGTCTTCTATTCTTTCAATGTCGCCTGTTGAAGAAAGTTCTACTAAAACAAGCAAGTTCTCACTCATACTCTTTCCCTTTCCTAGCAGAATGAAAGCCTCTTCTGGAATTATCGCCCACAAGTTATCAGCTTCTTGACGCGCCAACAAGCGTAACTGGTGCTGGTCTAAAAAATCGTTTTTACGCACCTGGGCTAGATATAGCATAAGAGTTGCTTCGCTCCAATTCAAAATCACCTAAGTTGAGATGCCTGCGACAAGCGGCAAAAAAGCTTACGCCGGAAGCTGATGCTCCGACTTCTCTCAAAATTCAAAAAAATTTAATAAAATAATAAGTTCCAGAATTGATATTTGAATCCTTGTTAATTGGTAATGGGTAATCGAGAATTATTGACACTCTCATTACCCATTACAGTTATCCTAAGTCATGCAGGCGATACCTAAGACAATGCCTCAAGGCGATCGCGCAAAATTTCCACTTGTTTTTGTGCTTCTGCTAAAGCATCCCGCGCTCCCTGTACCACATCGGCTCTGGCTCTATCCACAAAACTAGGATTGTTTAATCTGGTGCTGAGGGATTGAACTTCGGCTTCAGCTTTACTTAGGCTTTTCTCTAGTTTGGCACGCACAGCTTCAATATCCACTACCCCATTAAGAGGAATTAGCACTTGTATTGTACCAATTACACCTGCGATCGCATTTTCTGGTTCTTGTGGTTGCCCTAACTCTGTTTGCGGGAAAAAGCGTCCCCATAACCTAAGTCTCGCTTCAGCAGTGAGTAAATTTTGGCTAGCAAACCAAGCTGTGTAACCAAAACCAACTAATTCAAAGAAAGTTCCGACGATGGGAATGTCATCAATGGCATTTCCCGCAGCTAAACCCAATCTACCAAAGACAATGGCCACAATAATTAAGCCAATTGTCTTCAAACCCCTTTGAGGTTTTTTCGCAGCAACAGTTTGATTTTCTTGTTTGTCAGTAATAGTTAAAGTCTCAACCTTCGCCAAATCTTTAATATAAGACTGTCCAGCAGTGAGAATTTCCCGCTCCTTCTCGCTTTCAGTTTGCAAATTCGCTGTCACTTTTACCCCTGGCTTAATATCCGCTTCTGCGCGCAAATTCCGAATTGTGCGGATAGTAGCAATCATTAATTCAAACTGTTCTTCTAAAGCTAGATCAATTAGGTTTGCATCTACCTGGGGATAGGTTTGTAATGGTAAAGTTTGCGGGGAATCTGCTGGTTGTTGGGTGAGAGTTTGCCAAATTTCTTCGGTAATATGAGGCATCAACGGATGAAGCAATTTTAAAATTCCTTCCAAGATGTAGCCGAGGGTTTGCTGTGCTACCCGCCGCGATACTGGATCGGCATCTGCTTGCAATCTGGATTTCACCAGTTCAATATACTGATCGCAGAAATCACCCCAAATAAACTCATAGAGTCCTTTTGCTGCTTCCCCTAAACCGTAATTATCAATGTAATTCGTGGTTTGTTTGATAACTTGATGATACCGCGAGATGATCCAGCGATCGCTCAATTCGGTGGCTACTGGATTCCCCAATTGCTGCGGCGTTTGTCCATCCAAATTCATCATCACAAAACGGGCAGCGTTCCACAACTTGTTTGCAAAGTTGCGGGATGCCTCTACAGATGCCGATTCATCCTTTTTGCGATCGTATTCTAAGCGGATATCTTGACCAGCGCCAGCTACTTCTCTAATTAGGGTATAGCGCAGGGCATCAGTACCATATTTGTCAATTAATAACAATGGGTCAATGCCATTACCTTTGGTCTTTGACATCTTCTGACCTTTTTCATCCAGCACCAAGCCGTGGATGTAAACTGTTTGGAAAGGCATTTGCTGCGTAAAATGCCCAGCCATCATGGTCATTCTGGCTACCCAGAAAAAGATGATATCAAAGCCTGTTACCAAAGTAGTAGTTGGGTAGTAAGTTGCTAAATCTTGAGTTTGTTCTGGCCAGCCCAAAGTCGAAAACGGCCAAAGTCCAGAAGAAAACCAAGTATCTAATACATCTGGGTCTTGTTCTAGCTGGACATTTTCGCCAAATTGTGATTTAGCTTTTTCCCAAGCTTCAGTTTCCGATTTCGCTACCACAAACGGCGTATTATCGGTAATTTGCCCATCCGTTTCACTGATAGCGTACCAAGCCGGAATTTGGTGTCCCCACCATAATTGGCGAGAGATACACCAATCAGTGAGTTTTACTAGCCAATCACGATAAACCTTAGTCCAGCGTTGGGGGACAAACTCTGGAGAAGTTTGCTGGTCGAGGAATTCGAGAGTGTTGTCAGCTAAGGGGCGAATTTTGACGAACCATTGAGTTGAGAGGAGAGGTTCAATAGGTACTTTACCGCGATCGCTGTAGGGAACGGTATGTTTATAATCTTCTATCTTCACCAGAAAGCCATCTGCTTCTAGGCGAGAAACCACATTTTTTCTAGCAACAAAGCGGTCTTGTCCTTGAAACTCCCCAGCATTAGCGTTGAGAGTGCCGTCTTTGTTCATAATGTTGATTAACGGCAGATTGTGACGCTTACCCATGTCAAAATCGTTCGGGTCATGGGCGGGAGTCACCTTCACGCAACCCGTGCCGAAGGTAGGATCAACAAATTCATCGCCAATGATCGGGATTTCTCGTTGTAGAATGGGCAGAGTTACAGTTTTACCGATGAGATGTTTGTAGCGATCGTCATTGGGATTAACTGCTACTGCTGTATCGCCCAGCATGGTTTCTGGTCTAGTTGTCGCCACCTCTACAAAACCGGAACCATCGGTGAGGGGATAGCGGAAGTGCCAGAGATTTCCATTCACCTCTTGATTTTCTACTTCCACATCAGACACAGCCGACTGAGAAGCGGGACACCAGTTAACTAAATATTCACCACGATAAATTAAGCCTTCTTCGTAAAGACGAGTAAATGCCTCGACAACAGCTTTAGATAAACCTTCATCCAGGGTAAACCTTTCCCGTGACCAGTCCACCGAGACACCTAAGCGTCGTAGCTGATTCAGAATCGTTCCCTCAGACTCTGCTTTCCATTGCCAAGCGCGTTCTAGGAATTTTTCGCGCCCCAATTCGTAGCGAGTCTTACCCTCTGTTTTGAGTTGCTTTTCCAGCATACTATGCACAGCAATGCTGGCATGGTCAGTTCCGGGTAGCCATAGGGTATTGCGTCCCTGCATCCGGTGGTAGCGCACGAGGGTATCAATTAGGGCACTTTCAAAGGCGTGACCCATGTGTAAGCTGCCGGTGACATTCGGGGGGGGAATGACGATGCAGTAGGGTTCGCCGCCTTTGTTGGGGTCAGCTTTGTAAACTTGGTTGTCTTCCCAGAATTTTTGCCACTTAGCTTCGGTGGAAAAGGGGTCGTAGAGACTGGGGAGATTGGGAATGGTTGCGGTCATGCGGGAAAACTAAGGAAGGACTTTAATAAATTTTGCCATAGGGTTGGAGAGGGATTGATGGAAACGAACCGCCAAGACGCCAAGGACGCCAAGAGAAGGGAGCCAAGTGAGGAGGTGGATAGACTAGTTTACGCTGTGATTGGGGCGGCGATTGAAGTGCATAGGGTGTTGGGGCCTGGGTTTTTGGAGGAGGTGTATAAGGAGGCGCTAATTATAGAATTTTTCAGGTGCGGGATACCTCATGTGGTTGAGAAGGGGGTAATAGTGAATTACAAAGGACATGAAGTAGGCAAGGGGAGATTAGATTTTCTAGTTGCCAATTGTTTAATTGTGGAATTAAAAGCTGTTCAAAATTTAGCCCCAATCCACGAAGCTCAAGTCCTCTCATACCTTAAAATGACTAATTACCCCTTAGCCCTTCTCATCAACTTTAACGTCCCCCTTCTCAAAGACGGCATCAAACGCATCATCCTCTCTTAATCTTCCCTTGGCGCACTTGGCGACTTGGCGGTTCGTTCCCCAAATCCATGAAACACCAAACAACCTCCCCTTGGACATTCATCCCTACCCTCTATTTCACCTCCGGCATCCCTTACATTATCATCAACACAGTTTCCGTAATCTTTTACAAAAAACTCGGAATCGATAACGCCCAAATTGCCCTTTGGACAAGCTTCCTCTATCTACCTTGGGTCATCAAAATGTTTTGGGGCCCAATTGTTGATATTTACTCTACCAAACGTAAATGGATACTTTATACCCAATTTGCCATGTTCTGCTGCTTGGGTTTGATAGCCTTCTCATTACAACTGCCAAATTTCTTTTTCATCTCCCTTATAGCATTAACAATAGGAGCATTTATTTCTGCAACTTATGACATTGCCACAGATGGTTTCTATCTGCTGGCTTTATCTCCAGAACAACAAGCCTTCTTTGTCGGCATTCGCTCACTATTTTATAGAATGGCTGTTATATTCGGTTCTGGAATATTAGTAGTCTTAGCGGGTCAGCTTGAAGTATCTCTCAACAACATTCCTCTAAGTTGGACTATTGCTATTGGGTTCTCAGCTTTAATTTTAGCAATTCTGTTTATTTCCCATCGCCTATTTTTACCATTACCCGAATCAGATAATCAACGGCAAATACAAATTAGAGAAAATATACCATTTTGGTCAATCATTAGCTCATATTTTGCTCAAGATAAAATTATCAGTATTTTAGCCTTTATCTTGCTCTACAGATTTGGCGAAGCGATGCTTGTCAAGATAGCCTCTTTGTTTCTATTGGATAAACCAGAAGTAGGAGGCTTAGGGCTTTCAACGTCAGATGTCGGATTAGTCTACGGTACTTTTGGGGTAATATCTCTGATTTGTGGAGGAATTTTAGGAGGCTTGCTAATTTCAAAATATGGATTAAAAAAGTGTCTATTTCCTATGGCTTTGGCATTAAACTTACCTGATATATTTTATGTATATATGGCTTATGCTAAACCTTCGTTAAAATTAATATATCCCTTGGTTTCATTAGAACAATTTGGCTATGGTTTTGGATTTACGGCTTTTAGTGTTTATCTAATGTATATTTCTCAAGGCGAATATAAAACTTCTCATTTTGCCATATCCACTGGCATTATGGCTTTAGGAATGATGTTACCTGGATTAGTTAGCGGTTATCTCCAAAAATCTTTTGGCTATCCATTATTTTTTGTCTTGGTCTGTTTGTTTACTATTCCTGGGATGATTGCTATCTTTTTTATTCCTTTAAAGGAAGAATCGAAGCGTCAAAATCAGCAATCCTAAATGAGTTATAAAAAATAGAATTTTAATCGAACCACAGAGGCGCAGAGAACACAGAGAGATAAGAAATGGGGATTTTACAAGATGATTTAGGACTGCATATGACTTACGTTTTGGGGGTAGATGGCGGTGGTAGCAAGACTGTTTGTGTCTTGATGGATGATTTGCGTCAAGTGCTAGGTTACGGTGAAGCAGGCCCATCTAATTATCAAAGTATAGGTATCGAAGCCACTCTACAATCTATTCAATCTGCAATTAAAAATACGGTTGAGGCAGCAATAATTACAAATTCTGTGAATATTGATGCAATATGTTTAGGTTTAGCAGGTGTAGGTCGTGCAACAGATATCGAAGTAGTGAAAGGTTTAGTTAAAGAGTTACTGAATAATAAATTGCCTATTGCTTGGGCATTGCAAGCAGAGAATATTGTAATTTGTAATGATGCTTTAATTGCTTTAGTTGGTGGAATTGGTCAGCCTGTAGGAATTGTAGTTGCAGCAGGTACTGGTTCGATAGTTTTCGGCCGAAATCATGAAGGACATACTAAGCGAGTCGGCGGCTGGGGTTATATTTTAGGAGATGAAGGTAGCGCCTATAAAATTGCGATCGCAGCCATGAACGCAGCATTAAAATCTTATGATGGACGGGAAATATCCACGAGTTTGATAGAAGGTTTTAAACAGCATCTTGATTTGGAAAGTATAGAAGATTTAATAGAAGTAGTATATCGGCGAAAATGGGGAGTTAAACAGATAGCAGCTTTAGCACCAATTGTAGATTTGGCAGCAGCTTCAGGTGATATAGTAGCGAATATTATAATTGATGATGCTGTAAAAGAGTTAGTGAAAGCTACATCTACAGTAATTGATGCAATTTTTAGTCCTGACTCAGTTTTAGAAGTAGTCACAACAGGAAGTGTATGGCGCGGTAGATGCAAGATCCATGAAAGATTTGCAGTGTCTCTTGTTAAGAAGTTTCCTAATGTAAACGTGATTTTTCCGAGGTATGAGCCTGCTTACGGTGCTGGTTTGTTAGCTTTGCAGACAACTCAAATTTGACGCGAAGAAAGCAATAATAGAAGTTTTCAGTTTGCAAATATGCGTCCCAAAAAAGTTATTATTTCAGACCAAGCTGCGGTGGTAGCACTAGAATCATAACGATAACCGTCGTCGCGCATGAATGTATGTTCTGCTTCATACAAGAAAACTTGGTGAGGTATGTTAGCATTCTCAATTGCTTTTATTATGGTTTGGCGATCGCTATCTGGTATATGAGGGTCAAGAGTACCGAACACCATTAGCATCTCGCCTTTGATTTCACTTACTCTCTGGATTGTATCGGCTACCTCTTTACCCAGTTTACCACTGGGAATCCCAGTAGGGTAACAGCAGACGCAAGCCCGAATTTCGCTTTGAAATGCTGCGCGGAATGCTAAATGTCCACCAATACAAAAGCCGAGAGTGCCTATTTGATTTGGAGAAACCGCACTCTCTGTTTTCAGAAATTCAATTACAGCAAGGCAATCGGCATCATAATCAGCTACGGAGGTTCGACGCGCATCGTCATTTCCCCGCATCCTTCCCAGATCATCTGGCTCTATTACTAAACCAACTGGCTCAATTCGGTGAAAAATTTCTGGTGCTGCTACTACATAGCCATATCCTGCTAAGTAGTTAGCTAGACGAATTATTGGATCACCTAGCTGATAAATATCACTGTAGAAGACAATACCAGGGTATTTTCCTGCTGCTTTAGGAGCCGCAACATAAACACGCATCAAACTGCCATCGACTCTTAACTCAACGTTGCGCTTAGTAATTTGCACTTTTTTGTCTCCGTGTATATCAAGATGGCATCTAGCGATCGCCTTAGAGCTTGTCAGGAAACAACCTTCCTTCTTTTTAATTAGAAATGCTTTCTCAGTAAGCTTTTTAGGTGGCAAATTGTAAAAGTTGTTTCTTGACAGGCTCTTATTGCAATAATCCGCTTAGAGATTGCCATTT
Source organism: Nostoc sp. (assembly GCF_036917775.1). Lineage (GTDB taxonomy): Bacteria > Cyanobacteriota > Cyanobacteriia > Cyanobacteriales > Nostocaceae > Nostoc. Next base: position 17,789 of record NZ_JBALEQ010000108.1, on the reverse strand, counting down.
TGCATCTCTAATATTGAACTGCTTGTAGTATTCTTCTACATTTTTCAAAATTTACAGAACGAAATTACATTAATTTATTGATAGTAAAAAATATTTTATCTCCGGTATACACATCTGTATACCCATATAAATGTGCTTTTTAAGACTTAAGTATTTCCAAGAAATAAACTTACCACAGAGGCGATCGCAGATGATTACTAAATAAACAAGGACAGCAAGAAAATCATCAAAATCCAAAGGTTAGCTATTTCTGGTAAATTTCCAACTTCAACTCTTGTAAAAATTCAGTGCTAATGGGTGAAGTTGCTAGAATTGGATGCTTAATACCTCCCCAAATACTTCCAGTGTGGATACGATGGGAAACTAATATTTCAGGAATTTGACTAGAGATTAAAACCTGTGGTGGTGCAAGTTGACCGATGGCTCTAGCTCTTTGGTAATGATATGATTCTGATAGAGCCAGATCCAATTGTTGAGCGATAATTTCTGGGGTTTCTTTTGCTGAATCTAGTAATAGAATATAGTGTGGAGGATCGGCAATAGGCATCAAGGTTTTAAAATTAGTTTCTTGCAAATTCAACAAAGTTAGAGCATTATTTACAAAGGTTTCTTGCAACTTTTCGCCCACCAAATCGCTAACAGCTTGATGTCGTCCGATAAACTCTAAACAGGGAGTGTGGCGATAGTAATGAGTTACCCGGATGCGATCGCCAATTCGATAACGATACAATCCGCCTTTCTGGGATAAAATAATCGTGTATTCCTTGCCAATGTTGAGTTCATGTAAACCATACAGGGAACCAGTCTCATTCTCGAACTCGAAAAAAACTTCATCAAGAACCGGCACACATCCCCTAGCGACAATCAAGGGAATCGTCATTGGGGCTTCCGTTGCTAGGAGTCCTTTACCTTGAATTAATACACCTGGAAATTTTAATCTTAATCCTTGCGCTTGATCTGCTGCATTGGCGTTATCCCAGCAAGAAATTAACTTCAAATTTGGCCAGAGCTGCATCCAGGGAATATTATTTTCGCTGAGAAGTTTCAGACGGTGATGTGAAATCCGGTTATGTAATTCTTCTCGCAATAAATCCTGATTTTCTTGAATATATTTTAAATGTATTTGTAGAAAACTAGGACTCCAAATAGAGATAATTTCTAGTTTTTCAGCCTCTAATAATGCCAAAGCCAGTTGATGTTTAAACAAGTTCGCGTCATGCAGCCGATTAAGTTTATTTGGCATTACCAACCAAGGACGTAAAAACCAACGCAACCAGCCATCTAAATAGTCTAAATCATCTTGTAAACTTTGGCCTTCAGCTACATTTAATTGCGGCGAGATACAAGCATAAATCTTGCCTGTAGAAAATTTCGGGCCATTTACAATCAAATCATGCGCCCAGACACAAAACATTTGATTAAACGATCGCCGCAAAGATTGAGTATAAGGAATCCATTTTACCGCCCCACTACTACCAGAGGTTTTTTCGTAGAATAAAATTAGTTCTGGTGTGAGAGAAATTTGTTGAGTTTTTTTATTCAAGTAGGGTTCGAGCGCATCATAATCTACAATTGGTACACGCTGCCAATCGTCTATAGAATGAATCCCCAAAGTTTTACCATACTCACTTTTGATTAGGCGATCGCAAATTTCCCTTTGTACAGATGTCTGCATTAACTCTGGGTTATCCAAAGCTTGATAAAATCGCCTCGCTGTTGGTGCGAGTATTTGCCCAAAAAGCTGAATAATCGGACGCATTATTGCACCTTTTGATTAGGATAAAAGTTGCTGGCTGCTGGTAAATAAGAACCATCGCCAATGACGACACCAGCAGCAAGATTAGATCCGGCTCCCACAAAAACATTGCTACCAATCTTGACTTTTTTGACATACAACATTAAATTTTGCTTGCGGGGTTTAATGATGTGAGAATAGATACCGACACCATGCCCGATAACGACGCGATCGCCAATTTCTAATAAACTGCGATCGGCAATCTCCAATCTTGTTGTCCAGTATACATCTCGCCCCACTTTAGCACCCCACAATCGCAACCAACACGAAAACACCCCCGGAATCAGTCGCAGCACTGCTTCCAACACCGGAATTGCAATATAAATTACCTGGATTTGATGACTACCCCACCAGGGACTATATTCTTTACCTTGTAGATAGCTAACACCCTCCCGCACAGGATAAACCCATTCATGCAAGCGGTAAACTAGCACTGGTAGCCCATAAATAGAAAGGAACACCGCCAGAATACTGAAGATGTTAGGTGAATAGGCGAGGTAGACTATTGCTGCCCCAGTTAGCAATAATATAAAGGTGGGAAAAAACGAAAGAATTTTACTTATAACTGTCATTAAAATGGGAAAAAAAGTTTTTGAAACAAGTTTAATGAGCTAGGAATTCCGATTATAGACGGTAGTTTTTTGCTTTCATAATATGTTCCATGTAACTTATCCCAAATTTTCAGATTAGCCGCATAGTTATAATTGTGGACTTCGCCGCAATGATGCCAAGCATGATCCTGCGGTAAGATTAGCCAAGAAGATAAAAATTGGTAAAGCTTGGTATTTACTGGAATTATCAAGTTGCTATGTCGCCATAAATCTAAGGCAGAAGTTAGACTTACTCCAAGTAAATAACCTGTTGGATCGGCTAACAGATACAAAAACAAAGTGTGTATCCATAAATAAATAATTAACAAACTTGTCCAAAGTGTGTTGCGAGAAGTTCCTAATACATCCATTTGAGTAACAGTATGATGGACTTGATGAACTTTCCACAACAATTTAGTATGTAATAAACGATGATTCCAATAATATAAATAATCAACCAGGACAAAACTGATAATAAAAGCCGGAACTAATGATACTTTTAAATATCCTTGGTGAGTGGGTATTAAATGTTGATAAAGCCAATAAACTAAAGTCGCTTGTAGTAAGGGAATCAAAATTCCTTGAATAGTTAATCCTGTACCATCTAGCAACCAATCTTCACGATTTTTAACTTTGAGTTGAGTTCGTCCAACCTGATTGGTAATAGTCCAACCAACTAATCCGATAAAAGAGCCAAAAATTAGTAGTTGTGCAAAGTTCTGTATTCCCACTTATGATTACTCACACTGATATTGATTAATTACGAATTATTTTTAGAGGATGTTTGAAAAGTCCTTTTGTTAGTAGCAAAACGTTTTAGATCCCCCTAAATCTCCCTAAAAAAGCAGGGCTTCAACACTTGCAATTTTACCTGTTTTAGGGAACGAAACAGCTCTGGGGGAAGCAGGGGGGACAAGGGGGAATTATTGAACAAGTCTCTCTTGTCTCTTCTTCATTCCCAATTCCCAATTCTCCAGATAAATTATTCTGGCTGGCTACAATACTTATTCATCTGGTTGACTAACGTATCTGACTTCTTGCCAAGAGTTGTAGCTGTTGTCAGTGCTGAGTCAATTTCGGTTCTAGCCTTTTGGATTTTTTCTCTACCCGATTCTGACGCTTCTGCTGTCTTGGTTGCACCAAGCGCTCTACCTGCTTTGGCGATCGCTTGACTAAGATTCTGAAAAATATTGACAAAACCGCTTTGAAATTCTTTCAGCTTGGGATCTTTTAAATTCAGTTCCTTAATCGATTTAGTCACAAATTCTAAATCTTTAGACAGTTGTATGCTGGTGATGACTTGCCTTCCTTTATTGTTATCAATCAGAGAAGTTCCGGCATTTACAACTCGAATCAGTCGCTGGCATTGAGAAATTTTATTTTCGCTGCAACTGGTAACGAACAAAGCGATGCTCAGGCTAACAGGAGCAATAACAGTATATTTATGTAAAACAGACATTAACACCCCAACAGCAATAAAACCCAAAATATAGTATCTAATATTACGGGCAATGGGCAGAGAGAATAGTGAATGATTCTTTAAACTCCACTTCTGTACCCATGCCCGAATGACATTAAGATAAGCGCAAACCCCTTATTAACTGGCTTTTGAGTGTGGGGAGTGTGGGGAGTGTGGGGAGAGAGGGGAGTGTGGGGGGTCAGATTTCTTCCCCATCCTCCCACACCTCCCACGCCTCCCTCAGACAAAGGTTTCACGTTTTCCTAGTGCCATTCGCCCATGCCCCAATTTCAAATCACCAATCTATGGGCAAACCTAACTGGTCTAAAGTAGCACCATCTTGCAAAAGTGGCTGAATATTGCCGTCTATTTGAATTCGACCACCAGAAAGCACCAAAGCACGTTGTGTAACTCTACCTAACCAATTTAGGTCATGGGAGGCAATTAACATCACCTGTACTGGTAACTTTAACAATACTTGTGCTAAATGTCGTCGCCATGCTGGATCAAGACCGTTAGTCGGCTCATCCAAAATTAGAATTGTCGGGTCTAGGGCTAAAATTGAGGCTAGGGCAGCAAGGCGTTTTTGCCCACCAGAAAGTTCGTGAGCGGAACGATTAGCGTAGGCTTCTAGTCCGAAATCAGCTAATAACTGCCGGGCGCGATCGCTAGCCTCTGCTGGTGACATTCCGTAGTTGCGTGGGCCAAAGGTAATATCTTCCAAGATGGTGGGCATAAATAGTTGGTCGTTGGCATCTTGAAAGCTAAAGCCAATTTGACGACGTATTTGGGGTAGAGTTTTAGGCTCTAAGGGGATGCCATTAATAATAATTTTCCCCGTTTGGGGTTGTTTTAAGCCGATTAGGTTCTCTAGCAAGGTGCTTTTTCCAGAACCAGTTGCTCCCATCAAGGCGACGCGATCGCCTTTATTCAAAGTAAAAGAAATTTCTTGTAATACCGGTTCCTGGCGAGAATAGGCATAGACCAAGTTCTCAACTTCAACGACAGTTGCGTGGGGGTTACGGGTTGGTGGTTGGGGATTAGATGTTAAAGATTTCAAGATTCACAAACTCAATATTGCGGAGTGAGGATTGGGTTAAATTTTGTAAGAAGTTAGGGTTACAGTAGCAGCGATCGAACAAGCTAGTAATATGGCAAAACGCTCTTTCGGTCTGAGAGGAGAATCTATGGGCAATTGCCCGTTGTAACCGCGAATTACCATTGCCCCATAAACTCGTTCTGCCCTATCTAGACTGCGGAGATATAAGGCTCCAATCATGGCAGAACTGGCGTAGCGCAACCATCCCGCAGTTCCATTCAGTCCACGTAATTGAGCGCTGCGCTGCATCCGCGTTACTTCTGAGAGCAAAATTTCCATATATTGCCCAGCTAACAACAAGTTTTCCTTTAGAGGTGCTGGTACTGGTAAGCCTTTCAGGGCTATACCAAAGCTGTGGGGCGGTAAGGTTAACAAAAAACTATTCATAGTAACTAGACAAACCAGCGAACGAAGCAGTAAAAAGCTGGCTCTTTCCCATCCCAAAGGTAAGGCTAGCAATGACAAAAAAATCAATTCTGTACCGAGTAATCCTCCCAAGTGGCGAATTGATACGCGCAACAGCCAAGCCCACAAAAGTGCGATCGCGGCATATACACCTAAGCAATACCAAGCATGATATTTTAGTAACGCTGCTCCCACCACAATCACTAGAGACAGCTGCAAACGTAATGGCAAAGAAAGTTTAAGCATTCTTCGGTTTCACCACCTTGGCAATCCCAAAAGCTACAGCAAAGCAAACTGTAGCTCCCATAAGTCCAGCGATACTAGTACCAATTGGCCCCAAACCCTTAATACTATAGTCAGCTAAGGGAGTCGGCACAATTACCCGGACTTTCGCAGCTAAATCAATGAAACCTGTATTTTGAGCGACTTTTTCCAAACCATCAGGCCAGGCTGAGGCAAAGAGTGACAGTACTCCTGCAATCAAGAAAATGGTAACAATTGGCACTGACCAGCCGCGAAATTCCTGCTGTTCCCCTGGTAACAAATCTGGTCGGGCTGTAGCTAAATAAGTCAGCACACCCCCAGTAATTATCCCTTCGCCAATGCCAATCAAAATATGCACGCCAGTCATAGCTGGTAAAACTATAGCTACAGGTGCAGTACCAGAGAGGGCTAACTCAATAGCACAAGCTATAGCAGCTACCACTACACTTACGCCAGCAGCTATACCAGCAGCTAGGGGTAAACGCCCTTTAAATCCCCCCAACAGCCGTTGCAAGGTTTGGGTTAAAATCCAGCCTACCCAAACACCAACTACTGCCATATTGAAAATGTTTGCTCCCAAGGCTGTAATGCCACCATCAGCAAATAGCACAGCTTGAATAATTAAAACTGTGGCAATACACAACGTTCCTGCCCACGGACTACCCAAAACGATCGCAGCTAAGGTTCCTCCTAATAAGTGACCACTAGTACCTCCAGCTACCGGAAAATTGATCATCTGGGCGGCAAAAATAAAGGCAGTGGTTAATCCCAGTATGGGCGCACGACGGATACCAAAAGCTTCTTGCGATCGCTCGAAGGCTATAAAAAGTGCTGCTATACTGGCTAAACCAGTAGCCCCTGCCACCGGAACAGAAACAAATCCATCAGGAATATGCATGATCTACCCTGTATTTTTTAGATGTTTATTTACTCAATACCAGCAATAAACAAAGGCATTAAATTAATAACAAACAAAATTTTCACCTTTTTTGCAATACCCTCTCGGGGGATTTTTGCTGTTACTTTTGAGAGATTTACAATCCAATGGCTGCTAAATAGTATACTTAATTTACCAGAATATTAATTTTTGTTAATTTTATTTTTATATATGCCGATTAATTCTTAGAAAAGTGTAAGTTTCTTGACTTTAATAAGCTAATATGTATTTAATCAGCACATTCTAAATGCCAAAAAGCTTGCTAGTATTGTGCTTTTGATATATGAGACTGCTACACGAACCTTTTGAATTTTGAATTGCTTTACGGCTCTTATGGTTGATAGTACAATCGCCATTTAAAGCGGGTTTCATTGATTATAACTACATTTTTTATGGCAACACGGCATTCAATACTGCTCGGGTTTTGGATTTTTAACTCGGAATTGGGTTTTGGCAAAAGGTTAAAGGTTTTTTCTTTCCACTTTCCCGCAACCCCATTCCCCAAAATCCGACAAGTATTGACACAGCATTACTATGACCTAAAAATATTTAACTATATAGCTAAATACCAAAGTAATTTAGCTGGATTCAATAATAAGTCAGGATTCAGAATTCCATTAGTTCTTAATCTGTACTCATTACTTTTTTGTTGACCACCAATTTCAAAATTTGGTAAACTAGTCTTTTTTAACTTATAGTTATTAACCAACTAATGATTTAAGATTAGTATAACTAATATAATCTTAAAAAGTCTTTACATAGTCTTACCAACTGTATATTTGCTGACTTCGCTGGCTTAATAGTACAGTATTGATGATTTTTTAGAATAAAAAATTGTGTAAGCGTTGATACGTAACACAAAATAGTGGTTAAATTTAAAATTCTGTTGAAGAAGGCAGAAGGTTTAATTTAGAAGGGGTTTGAATCCCCTCCTAAATGGGATGAAACTTAGCTAGCGCGTCACTAATGTTAAATAATCACAACGAGGGATTTGAGATTTTGATTTTTGTTCTTAGATTTTAGAACGAACTTAAATTTCAAACGTCAAATCTACAAATCCATTTGTATAAGGCCCGGCAATGAGAGTTATTTTCAAAGGTGCATTTTATTTTTACAAAAAAATTATCTCGTTGCTAGATACTAGTTCTGCCTCCCAACACAAGCACTGGTATAATTATTGGCAAGATAGCCTCCCACCTTCCTGGCTTCACCCTTTGCTGATTTTGATGTGGTTGCTCATTGGCATTAGCTTACGCCTAACCAACTTGACAACAAAGTCTCCTTGGACTGATGAGTTTTCCACCTTGGTGTTTAGCTTAGGTAACAATTTTTTATCAGTCCCCCTAGATCAAGCGATCGCACCCGATATTTTATTACAACCACTGCAACCAAACCCAGTGGCTAGTATTGGTGATGTGGTTCATAACTTAGCTACACAAGATAGTCATCCACCTCTGTATTTTGTGCTGGCTTACCTATGGATGAAATTATTTCCTAGCGAAGGAGGATTAGTATCGCTATTTGCAGCGCGATCGCTACCTGCTATATTCGGTGTTGCCTCAATACCGTGTGTTTACGTGTTAGGTAAAGTAGCATTTCGTTCGCGGTTAGCGGGGCAATTGGCTGCTGCCATGATCGCAGTATCACCCTACGCCGTATTTTTAGCACAAGAAGCACGTCATTATACTTTGGCAATCTTATGGGTGATTGGTTCTCTCACCTGCTTAGTAATTGCCACACGTCATATTCAAAACCGCACACTTTTACCTATATGGGTAGCACTTTTCTGGGTAGCAATTAATGCTTTAGGTATTGCTACTCATTATTTTTTCACCTTCACCCTCTATACAGAAGCCGTAGTTTTGATTTCTCTGGCTTGGCTGCAATTGCAAAATAGCACCAAATTTTCTCTCCTCTTCTCTTCTCCCTGGCGGCGCATTTATGCCGTTGCGGTAGGTACTTTAGTGGCGGGTTTAATTTGGATACCAATCTTGTTAGAGAATAAAAATCGGGGGATTTTGACCGAGTGGATTCGAGGTTCCCGCGTTGGACTAGATTGGTTAAGCCCAATTTTTCAAGCTTTAGGAACATTGATTGCAATGATTTCTCTGTTACCAGTTGAATCTTCTCAAGCTTTGGTGGTGATTCCATCTGGAATAGTGATGCTGGCTTTCTTTATTTGGGCAGTACCAATTTTGCTGCGTGGGATCAAAATTCAACTACAGCATCCAGAAAACCGGATTATGATTCAGGTGTTTATTGGAATTGTGATCAGTGCGATCGCTTTATTTTTGATCTTTACGTACTTTTTGGGTATTGACCTGACTAGAGGCGCTAGATATAACTTTGTTTACTATCCTGCGATCGTTGTCTTGCTAGGCGCAAGTCTCGCAGTTTGTTGGCATCCCCCCAAGGAAATAAAAAGCATAGGTAAATGGGGAATAAACGGTAAAAAAGCCGTGATGTTAATTTGGCTAATGGGATTTTTTAGTGCAGTCACAGTAATTTGCAATCTTGGCTATCAAAAATATTATCGCCCTGATCTGTTTGTGCAACTCATCCAACAAATATCCCCAGTACCAGTACTGATTGCCACTACTCACAAAAGTTATATACACACTGGGGAAATGATGGGGGTAGCTAGGGAGTTGAAACTTGCCAATTCGCCTCAAAATTCTTTGTTTCTCCTTGCCCATCAATATCAAGATCCGAATACTTCCACCATTGCTCTAGAAAATACCTTAAAGACGCTACCACGACCTTTTGACTTGTGGTCGGTAAACTTTCATGCCCCAGTAGCAGAAGCCGTCAAAACCTGCGTCGCTGAGACTAAATCTTTGCCAAGCGTAGACGGCTATGAATATGAACTTTATCATTGCCAATAAGAAGCAGGAGGCAGGGGAGCAGGGGGAAGAGGGGAAATAGGTAATATTTCATTCTCCCCCTTGCTCCCTGCTCCCTGCCCCTCTGCCTTCCTTTTCTGCTCCAATTCCCAATCCCCAAGGTAGATGCCTCTTGTGGAAGTTCCTCAAAAATCGATATCCATAGGAGACTAGAGAAAGAAGAACAAAATATATGTGATACGTTTTCAAGCACTGAAGGCTGTAACTACTTTAAGGAGGATTTATGCGTGCAGTACTGATGGCAGGGGGTTCAGGAACGCGGCTTCGCCCGTTAACTTGCGATCTGCCCAAACCGATGGTGCCAATCCTAAATCGACCAATTGCCGAACATATTATCAATCTTCTGAAGAGACATCAAATTACAGAAGTTATTGCGACATTGCATTATTTACCTGATGTCTTGCGAGACTATTTTCAAGATGGCAGCGATTTTGGTGTTCAGATGACTTATGCCGTCGAAGAAGATCAGCCTTTGGGTACAGCAGGCTGTGTGAAAAACATTGCCGAACTTTTGGATGAAACTTTTTTAGTGATTAGCGGCGATAGCATAACAGATTTTGACCTCACGGCTGCGATCGCATTTCACAAACAAAATAAGTCAAAAGCTACTTTGATTTTGACCAGAGTTCCCAACCCAATTGAATTTGGAGTGGTGATTACCGATCAGGAAGGACGAATTAGCCGATTTTTAGAAAAACCCTCTAGTAGTGAAATTTTTTCCGATACCGTCAACACTGGTACTTACATTCTCGAACCAGAAATTTTAGAATATCTACCAGCAAACGTTGAATGTGACTTTTCCAAAGACTTATTTCCCTTACTTCTAGCAAAAGATGAGCCAATGTATGGTTACATCGCTCAAGGTTACTGGTGCGATGTTGGTCACTTAGATGCTTATCGGGAAGCTCAGTATGACGCATTAGATGGGAAAGTGCAATTAGATTATGCCTACAAACAAGTTTCTCATGAGTTATGGGTAGGTCAAAATACTTACATAGACCAAACGGCTGTGATTGAAGCCCCAGCAGTAATTGGTGACAACTGCCGCATCGGTGCAAGAGTGCAGATTGAAGCCGGAACCGTAATTGGGGATAATGTTACTATTGGCGCTGATGCCAATCTCAAACGTCCAATAGTGTGGAATGGGGCTTTTATTGGCGATGAAGCACATCTTTCTGCCTGTGTGATTTCCCGTGGCGCTCGTGTAGACCGCCGCGCCCATGTATTAGAAGCTGCTGTTGTGGGTTCGCTTTCCACGGTGGGAGAAGAAGCCCAAATTAGCCCAGGTGTGCGTGTTTGGCCGAGCAAGAAGATTGAGTCAGGGGCAGTTTTAAACATTAACTTGATTTGGGGCAACACTGCTCAACGAAATTTATTTGGGCAACGTGGTGTGCAAGGATTAGCGAATATCGACATCACCCCAGAATTCGCCGTGAAATTGGGATCTGCTTACGGTTCTACCTTAAAACCTGGTTCTAAGGTAACGGTTTCTCGTGACCAGCGTAATATCTCTCGGATGGTGACGCGATCGCTCATTGCTGGTTTGATGTCAGTAGGTATTGATATTCAAAACCTCGATGCTACAGCTATTCCCATTGCCCGCACGGTTATACCCACAATGTCTGTAGTTGGTGGTATCCATGTGCGAGTCCACCCCGATCGCCCTGACTACATTCTGATTGAATTCATGGATGCTAAGGGCATTAATATTTCTAAAGCCCTGGAAAAGAAAATCGAAGGTGCTTACTTTAAGGAAGATATGCGGCGGGCGCTAATTCATGAAATTGGCGATGTATCTTACCCCAGCCAAGTCATGGAGCGCTACTGCACTGCTTTTGAGAAACTTTTGCACGTTCATACACTCCGTAACAGTCGGGCAAAAGTGGTGATTGACTATGTTTATGCGGTATCAGGGGCAGTTTTACCCCAAATGTTGGATAAATTTGGTGCTGATGCAGTGGTACTGAATGCCAGTGTCAATAAAACCGCGATGTCAATCACCGATCGCGAAGGATTGCTGACTCAATTAGGTCATGTAGTCGAGGCATTAAAAGCTAACTTTGGTGTACAAGTATCGGCTAATGGAGAACAGCTGATTTTAGTTGATGAATCAGGCTACCCAATTCGTGGGGAAACTTTAACAGCACTGATGGTAGACATGATTCTGACGGCTAACCCCAGAGGAACGGTAGTAGTTCCAGTTCATGCTTCTAGTGCTATTGAACAAGTCGCCCGCCGTCATGATGGCAGAGTAATTCGCACCAAAGCCAACCCTACAGCTTTAATGGAAGCTTGTCAAAAAAATCCGAATGTGGTTTTGGGAGGTAGTGGAGAGACTGGTTTTATTTTCCCGCAACTGCATCCGGGATTTGATTCTATGTTCTGCATTGCCAAGATCATTGAGATGTTGACTATACAGGAGCGATCGCTAGCTGCTGCACGGTCAGAATTGCCCCGTGTAATTCACAAAACTTATACAGTCCGTTGTCCGTGGACAGCCAAGGGTGCTTTGATGCGTTACTTGGTGGAAACTCACCCAGCCCAAAACTTAGAACTCATTGATGGAGTGAAAATTTGTCAACCTTATGATGATAGTTGGTTGTTAGTTTTACCAGATGCTAGCGAACCACTGGTGCATCTGTATGCAAATAGCAACGATCGCGAATGGGTAGATGAGACTGTGAGAAATTACCGTACCCGTGTGCAGAGTTTTGTGGAAAGACAACAAGAATATCAACCTACCGAAGTTTGATTAATCAATTATCAGTGAGCAGTTATCAGTATCTAGAAATAACTGTTCACTGCCAAGAGTCAGCAAATCTAGAATATAACTTCATCTGTATCGGATATTTTATGTAACTTAATACTAAAAACTTGTTACTTGACAGTTTTAAAAGCTTACGGAAAAGGGCTTTTATAATTTTCATGTGCATTCTTTGATAATAATGTCAGTAGCTCAATCATAAAATATACGTAAGAACCATAACTTCATTACTGTTAGCTATCATTATTGCCAAATAATATTAGACAAGGAGCAGCGATTTATTAGGTGACTGATAACTACTCTTCTTCAACTGTATTTTCATATACAATAACATCTTGTTCCTCGGCTTCTACGTTGAATTCAACACGACTCTGCAAAACTATTTCTTCAATTACTGCGGCATCTTTACCTCTTTGTAAAACAGTATCGAAACGGCACATCAATTCTGTGATATTGATAATTTCTTCTACAGATTCTATGTATCTTTTTACAATAGCTTTTATGTTGTATCTTGATGTCGCTTGTTCTTCTATTTTACTTAATATTCTTTCGGTTGTCTGCTCAGTTTTTACAACAAAAGTAATAGGATACTTTTGAACCTTATCAATATCCAAAAAATATTTTCCTGCATCAATAGTTTCTGTTACTTGAAAGAATCGTCCTAGGGGTTTCATGACAAAATCGATACCTCCGTCATTAGCATTTGTGCGGCCAGTTTTGTATAGGATGAGATATTCAGCATTAAGTTCATCTAGCGACCAACCCCAGTATATTTGCTGGTCTGCATAATACTCCTTTAAAATTGCATAACTTACAATTTCAAAAACTCTTGCATCTATATTTGGTCTCAGCAAGCCTCGAATAAATTCAACTGCTCTTAAAGGCTCTCTTTGTTGAATGTCAATCATCTGTTGACAATAGACCAGAAATGAATTGAATGCATCTCTACGTGCTTTTATATAAGCATCAATAATATCTCGAACTGCTTCGGCAATATTTATTTGAGTCAGTCCAACAGAAATTTTTATTAAATTTTCATTAATCCAGTATCTATTTGTTTTAGTATCTCTAATTATAGGTAAATAAGATGATGTTGGAAAATATTTTTTAAATTCTTCATTTAACCTATGGTTTAAAGCATGATTTTGTAATTTACTTCCAAATGGAAGCTCTCTTTGTCTCATCAACAGTGTCCTGAATTGAGCGCCTACATAATCAGCATATCCATTATTAATATGAAAATTATTATTCAAATAATCTTCAATTAAAACATAAATAGCATAGTGATTTGCAAATCCTGCTCGTGACTTAGATCCACTATTGGCAGCTTTTGTTTTAATATTTAAGTACTGCAATAACTCACTAGAATTCAAAATTCTAGTTCCTTGTTCTGGAAAATACAAATTTATGATTTCAATAATGATTTTTGTGAATTCATGCTGTACTATCGACATTTAAAAAGTTCTCCTGTAGAATTTCCGGCTTTTGCCCATTTCTATTTATTTTAGTATTTGTTTTTTGCGGACATAACAGCTTTTCTCCTCTGTATTCTTGCCATCCTAAAACTCGTCTTAGACCAATTTTAAGGTATTCTTCTTGAGATTCAATACTAATTGAAAATCGTCCTAAACGTTTTGCTACAGCACCAGATGTAAAAGTACCTGCGAATGGATCAAGTATCAAGCAACCTTCATCACTGCTGGCAAGAATAATTCTCTCTAATAATGATTCAGGCTTTTGGGAGGGATGATTTTCGTATTCTTTCATTTGATATCTTACACGTGGAAAATACCATACATTACCAGGTACTTTCTCTGTATTATAATGGCTTGGAGTAGCCTTCCTATAATCAATCAACTTCCTTTTTGCACCCGTTTTTGCTTCTATTTTGATATCGTTTGAGTTAAAAATATAACTTTTCCTGTCTTTAACGCAATGTAGTATTGGCTCGTACAAGGAGCCGAAGTACTTTGTTGCTTGAACTCCAGAACTATCATAATGCCACACAATTCTGCTTAAAATTGCTATTTTGTCTCTTAAGTAAAGGTCAAAGTATGGCATCGCTTGTGTACTTGTCATTACATATAAGGTTCCATTCGGCTTTAATACCCGAATGCACTCATCAAGCAATTTATATGCCCACTTGGTATATTTTTCATCAGATTCCCATTTGTCATGGAAATTTGAAAATTTTTTTCCTATGTTATATGGGGGATCAATAAAAACAATATCTATAGATTCAGACTTAATCTCACTGGACAAAATATTTAAGGCATCGCCATGAAATATAGTATGCCCCTCGTTTTCATATCTTTCAAACATTCCCATGTATTTATAAAATAAGCTGTAGGCGAATAAATAAATTTACACATTACACCCATTATTACTGCTTTAGCACATCAAGGAGTAGTAGTCTGAATTTAGCATAATTAGGACTAACCTCAAAATATGTGTTGTCCTTTGCTAATCATAATCACCTTCTGAAGCCTGACTAATTAAATAGTCAGCTAGCGCTTTATTTGATGCAGACAACAAGCTCAATACCGTTAAAACAGGAATTACAGCTAGTTTTAGTATTTGGATTATTTTCATAAATACACACAAAATTTACTCTCTCTAGCTTCTGTTAGCAATGTAGCTTTTGAAACTAGTAATTAACTGGAATATTGTGTGAGGATATCGTAAGGCATTTACAAAAAGTTGGTTTGTAGCCTACTCCTCAATACAGTTTAGATAAGACCAAAACACTTGTAGAGACGGCGATTTATCGCGTCTCGAAAACCCAAAATAGCCATTAACCCAAGTGTATTGGCCTACTCCTGATTGAGTTGGAATGAAGCACTACCCGCTTTTCCGGTTTATTCCCTGAAATCCTTGACAAAACTTAACTTGAATTAAATGATAAAAACTATCAATAAATCTGGTACTATATCTCCAAGCTTATTGAGATAGATATTCATTAAGCTAAAAATATATTTCAGCAAGCAAGGTAAATAAGTATCCTTGCGTAAATTATTACGTTCCAAATTCATATACCAGGTGGCAATATGTCGAAAAAATTGGTCTGTGTAGAAATTAGGGCAGCACAGCTAGCTGTGAGCCTCTACTGGTAATTTAGAAATTATAGGTAATTTATGTCTGATTCATTTGATGTTTTGTGGTTAAATGCCAGTCCTATTTTGAAGCGTTTTGATAAACCGTTACTTGATTACTTATCTGGGTATATGAGAATTGCCCAGTGGGAATACCAACAAGCCAAAGATGAAGCAAGTTCCATAGATCAAGCTGTGGAGTTGCTGTATGATTTTTTAGAATGGTGCGATCGCCCCGTGCATTTAGCGGGACATGGGATGAGTGGTGCGATCGCTTTAACCTTTGCTCGCCGATTTCCCCAAAAAGTGCGATCACTAACTCTCCTGGCTGTAGCAGCTCAACCTGCAAACAATTGGCAAGCTCACTATTACTTTCAACGCCAACTTTTTAGTATCAGCCGTGAGCTAGTTTTAGCAAGTACCGTTCGCAGTCTTTTTGGAAATCAACCACTTCATACCACTAAGAAGTTAGTAGCTGCCTTAGATAAAGATTTAGAGCAATCTCCTTCGCAACACTCTTTATTTAAGTTAGTTTATTTACCCAAGGGTGGAGTTTCCATGCCAATGATGGTATGTGGTAGCAAGAGCGATCCGGTAGTCAATCCAACTGTATTGCATGACTGGTTCAATTGGTTGAAGCCAGAAGATAAACTCTGGGAATGTCCACAAGGGTATCATTTTTTTCACTACTTCTATCCTCAACAGGTTGGCGAAGAGATTTTGAGTTTTTGGAAATGCCACCCTTCGCATTTACTAGAAGCATCTGCACTATCTTTTAGCAGTTCTACAAATTAAGTTAAGACTAGAGCGATTCTATGTGAGG
Organism: Nostoc sp.; assembly: GCF_036917775.1. Lineage (GTDB taxonomy): Bacteria > Cyanobacteriota > Cyanobacteriia > Cyanobacteriales > Nostocaceae > Nostoc. The sequence goes on along the minus strand of NZ_JBALEQ010000108.1, from coordinate 1,658 downwards.
CTGCGCTTGATTCACATAGGGGCAATTCATGAATTGCCCCAACAGCCTGTAGTTTTGGATAACTCTTATAAGCACATCTTGAAACAGAAATGGTATTAGATCCTCTCTACACAAACTTAAAATCCATTAGCTTACATCCCGATTTTTGGAATTAGCAACTTGGGTTTGGTAGTGCCGCCATTTTTCCTGTTGACGCGCTCTTTTCTCCTCGGTGAGGCTATCAAAACAATAGGCACAGGAGATACCCTGCTCATATTTTGGAGACATCTTATCTTCTTCAGAAATTGGATACCCACAACAGAAGCACAACTCATAACTTCCTTCCTGCAACCCATGACTGACAGCTACTCGTTCGTCAAAGACAAAACATTCACCTTGCCATAAACTTTCTTGTGCCGGAACTTCTTCCAAATACTTGAGAATGCCGCCTTTGAGATGATAAACTTCTGCAAAACCTTGGGCAAGCATAAAAGATGAAGCCTTTTCACAGCGAATGCCACCTGTACAAAACAAGGCAACCTTTTTGTGTTTAGTTGGGTCGAGGTTGTGTACCACATAATCGGGAAATTCTCGGAATGATCCCGTTTGGGGATTTTCCGCTCCTTGAAAAGTACCGATATTCACCTCATAATCATTGCGGGTGTCAATCACAGTTACTTCTGGATCGCAAATCAAATCATTCCATTCTTGGGGAGTGACATAAGTGCCAACTTTCTCAGTTGGGTCAATTTCAGGCAACCCCAAAGTGACAATTTCTGACTTCAACCGTACCTTCATCCGCTCAAAAGGTGGAGTTTCAGTATGGGACTCTTTGTATTCTAGGTCTGCTAAACGGGGGTCACTACGCAGAAACCACAGAACAGAGTCAATCGCCTGACGCGAACCCGCAATTGTACCGTTAATGCCTTCTTGTGCCAACAAAATTGTCCCCTTGACACCTTGCTCTTGACAGTAAGACAGCAGAGGATCTCGTTTCTCGGCAAAATCTGGCAGCTTGACAAATTTATACAATGCTGCAATAATCTGAGTGTTTTCTGAATTCATCCTTTTAGTAACAGAATAATATTAAGTTACAATAGCAACGTCAAACGAAGTTGCCTGCTATTTTAATTTTATGGGGGTTTAGCTCAGTTGGTAGAGCGCCTGCTTTGCAAGCAGGATGTCAGCGGTTCGAGTCCGCTAACCTCCATTGGATATAATTTATCTCAAGCGCGATCGCTAGCAATACCCAAATAAAACACACTTCAATCAAAATCCCTTAATCTAGTATGGAATGGGGTTTAGCAATTATTAGGCAACAAGTTAAAATACATCGAATCGTCTTATTTTCAAAGCTGTACTTAGTTAGAAAAATCTCTACATAATGAAGTCAACTGTTACCTGACAAAACGTAGGTAATTTTAAGGTTAAAAATTTGCGGTTTAATTTGTTAGCAATGACAGCAGCCTTAATTCAATAGTCTGCAAAAATATTTTTGTTCTGGAGTGAGAACCCACATTCTACACTTTAATTAGTAAATAATTGTCGTTGGGATAAGGCAACAGACAATAGGTAGAAGGGTTTGGGAGCATCCACTTTTGGAAGATATACGAGTTCTATGAGAATATAAGAACAGATAAAATAGTGTGCATAACTAACTATGAGTCAGGATAAACAAG
>NZ_JBALEQ010000107.1:0-44335 GCF_036917775.1 Nostoc sp. | reverse complement strand
AACATCGGAGACTTTTATTTATATTGCCATGATCCGTATCATGGTGAGGCGTTTGGCATAATTTCTGACCTCTAGAAACTTTTCAAACAACCTCTTAGATTTCAATAAAAACTCTTTGCCCCGAATGGCACTAACATAAGCCCAAAGGCTGGAAAGCATTCAGGGCGAGGGCTGTATCTTCTAATTGGTGCCAGTCATCAATACCCATAAATGAATTTCGCTTCTATATCTCAAACGCTCTTGATGGTATGATTGTGAGAATTTTTACAGAATAGTAGGTAATAGTATTTACCTTCAAACGCGTTGATCGCAGTGCCTGGTATTTTCATAAACTTAATTCACTGGTATTGCCTTTAAATACTCTACTGATTTACTTCCCTCAGTAGAGTATTTTTGTGGAAATTCGATTTCAAGCAATAGCGGCTAAGAGCGTCTGTACTCACTCAATCGCTAGGCTATTGCCTTTGTGGGGAAAGAAATCTCTAAGAATGAGGTACAACGCCGAGAAAGGTGATTTGCTCAACATTCAAGACATTTTCGATGAACCCATCACGTTTAATGGTGTAATTGTTGCAGCTGCCGATGATAGTGTAATTACTTTTGAAGCCAGGCAGAATTAGCTTGTCCCATCCCGAACCGCCATCAATGGTAGCATTCCCGTAACCAACATCAAATGTGTCGTTTCCACATCCACCTTTAATTAAGACATTGGCAATATCGCCGCCTTGGTTTGAAACAGGATTACCGTTAGCATCAATTCGACGGGCTTTGAAGTAATCGTTACCGCTTCCACCATCAATGATGCCGCCTTGGATGCCAATGCTGGTGCCATAGCCAGTAAGGGTATCATCTCCAGCCCCTCCACAGATAATGCCATTAGTATTAAGAAAACCGATGCCTTGATTAATGCCAGTACCGATTAGCTTATCGTTCCCATCGCCTAAACTGATAATGCCACTATTAACAATGCCTATACCTACGCCGGCTCCAAGCTCCCCAAAAGGCGTACTGCCAGTTCCATTGCCACCAGTGCCTGTACCAGAGATGAAGTCGTTTCCAACTCCTCCACTAATGACGCTACTGCCACTGTTGTCGATACCTATACCCTTACCCGCATTATAATCTGTACCAATAGGAGCTAGACTTGCCCTCCCGCCCTTGCCGATACCAATAATAGAATCGTTTCCAAGTCCTCCACTAATGACGCTACTGCCACTGTTATCGATGCCTGTACCATCTCCACCAAGAACTGTATCAGTTCCAGTTCCCTTGATGGAATCGTTCCCTTCTCCTCCATCAATGCTGCTATGTTGAGTGTTAGAGATTCCTATAGCAGTCGATGATATTCCAATTCCAGTACCCTCGATAGAGTCGTCCCCTTTTCCTCCATCAATACGGCTATGCTGAGTATTATCAATACCTGTAGGAATGCCTATACCGTAACCGTCACCTCCGGTTCCGATTCCCTTGATTAAATCTTTTCCGTCTCCTGCATTAATGTAGCCACCCTGAGTGTTAAAGATACCGATACCAGGTACATAGCTTCGATACTCCAAACCACCAGTGCCGATGCCAGAAATAATATCGTCTCCCAATCCAGCATTGATGATGCCATTATTAGCAATGCCAGTGCCGATACCACCATTGAAACCACCGTTGTCCTCCCTGCCGATGGCACTACCCTTGATAGTGTCGTTACCTCCTTTAGTATCAATGACTCCTTTTTTTAGAACCTCAATTCCAATTGCGGGGAATGCATTATCTTCTTGACCTGTCACCAAATCCGAACCAGAGGTGCCGATGAGTAAGGGAGAAGAAACAATTAATCTGGTCATAATATAACTTTCCTCAATTGAGTGCGATCGAGTTTTAATCCCTGAAAGTCTTGTTCTTTCAATCAGAATTCACAGAGTCAGAACTAGAAAATTTCAGATATATTTATGTTGGTTAACGAATTATTCGTCGTCATCTCAAATTAATGTCGCTCAAGCTTGCTCGGATGTAATTTTTGCCTTAAATTACCTTTTAGCTAAAGCAGTATCAAGGGAATAGGATAATCGAAAAAAAGCTTATCTGCTGCTATCTTTTCACCTATTCCTTACTACAACTTACTTGTGAAGGTCATAGTTCTTAAGCGAGACTAAGAGGATGTTTTAAAAGGTTTTTTGTTTCAAGTTAAAGCACAGGAAAACATCTCTGTAAATGGCTGAAACCTTTATTTTCCTTACATTTACTTAAAGTAATGAGAGCAAAATTATACTCTTCGAAACTTTTAAAACATCTTCTGAGAGTGTTTAATGACGAAAAATAATTTGTGATTCGACACTTGGAAACAGGGAATATTTAGATTAAATTGATAATAATTAAATACCGAAAATTTACCTAGATGTCTATATTTGCATAGAAATCTTCGTGTAATATTTATATTTTTGACTAAAAAATGTATATATAAGCACTGAACTTTATGTAATCTTTAATATTTGCCACCCTAATTATACAGAGGTAGTAAAGCAAAATAAATAATCATCTCATATTAACTTAATGCAGTTATGACAAAGTTATAACAAAAGGATGAAGATATATTTTTACTGAATAGGCTAACTTGATATGAATATTAAGTCTTTTAAATTCAAGCTCATTTAGTCATCAAAAAATAAATCAGTGATGTGGCGGTTAAACCAGCCACAAAGGTGAAAGCTGTTTTGAAAATTTGACGGCGGGGAGAACAACCAAAGATATATTGTAGGTTAGGTTTCATAATTAATAAATCCAGAAGCTAATATAGCTTATCTTTTCAATATCTCTAGGAATTACGCATTGACAGAAAAGACCAAGTATAGATAATTTTAAAAATCAGATACGTCGTAGCTCACATCTTGCACCAAGAAAAATTGATGTAATTTTATTACTCAGTAAAAAAGTAAAACGCTTGATTTAGCTATAAAAACCCATAAAAATTGGGTAGCTTTATCGTGCATCTTTGGACTTTACCTGGGGTTGCACTTAGAGATGCAAGATATGAGGTAGGGGCAATTCATGAATTTCCCCTATGATGCGGGTCTATTTACCATCAATAAATGATTAATAAAAACCTGAAAGTATTTATTGATTCATTCCTCTCTCTATTGCCATGTTTGAAATTCATCAATGGCGCTACGAATTAAGGAAGTTATTTGAGTGCGGCGGGTTTCAAAGTTGGCGGCAGTATAAATCAGCAGAATGCCAACTAGTAAGCCAACAACCCATTTTAAAAAGGAATACTGCAAACTAAAAATTACCGATTGATAGATTGTAGTAATTAAAAAAGTGGCTGTACCAATGTAGAGAAAAGCCCGCACTCGCAAAGCTAATCCGGCAAAAATGGCGATTAGGCTGAAAATTCCAGGTATCCAGGCTGTGTTTTGATTAAATAAAATTGCCCATCCACAAATTAAACCACTACCTAGCAATCTCAGAATATGGCGAGGTGTTTTGTACTCTGGTAGCCTCAGTTGGGTATCTACTTGAGCAATATAAAGCAGTGATAATCCAATTGGCGTTACATACCATAAAGTATCAGTCAGGTGTAAGGAATCAAACCATCGGTAAACTGCCCAATCAATCAGCGCCACGCTAACATAAGTAAAACGGATGTTTCTACCAATCTTTGCGAGGAAGATGTAGAATCCAGCTGCGATTACCAAGGTAATGGGATAAGTTTGCAGTCTGGTTTCCCATAAAATTATCAGTGGTATGATGTAGGCGGCTTGCTGCCAAGGTTTTTTAGACCAACCCCAACTTTCCCAAGGTAGGATATACAGAAAATAGGCTACCACACAAGCGATCGCACCGTTCCAAGGAACTAACGGCCCAGCCCAAAATTTTCCTACTGCTGTCTCGCGCCAATAAACCCTCATACCGGCTACCTCTAATAAGCCAAGGTAAACCCACATTTCGGCTATGGTGATTCCTCCCAATATGCTGGGGGAAGTACGCGAATTTCGTCCTTGAAAGATAGCATAACGGATCAAAAATACCCCTGTTGCTAATCCCACCAAACGATTAATTCCAATGGGAAGAGGAATGGCAGCCATTAATAAACAGCTACTCCAAGCCCAATGAATATGGGCAATTCTTTTCAATTCTTGGGGAGTTAGGCGTAAGTAGTTGACAAGCCTTGGTGACAAAATACGGTAAGCATACATGATACTTGCACCAAGGGCAGACATGGCAATTAATCCATCACCTAATGCTCCTCCTGAAGCTTGTGACATTTGATAGAACAAAAGTTCATAAGCAGAAAGGGATACGCCAATGATTCCTAAGTACAGCAGGGGTTTAAAGTTCTCGCGCCGTCGCCCTACGCCAATGATGATTAAAGCTACACCCAAGGAATATAAACCAGTCCACTCGGTGAAGGTGTTAAAACGCAGCAACACACTGAATGCACCATAAATTAAGGGCAAAATGTGAAAACTGCTAGGAAGCCTTTCTAATTGATGTCGTCGCCGCCACCACTCACCGACAAGTTGAGTGATTAAACCTAAAGCGATATTTGCGATTGGCAAGCCACGCTCCGCGATCGCAATTTTAACAGTTGAGTGTTCTCCAAATCCCAACACTTGGGCAATTAATAATTCTAAAGACCAACCAATGCCATAGAATGCCCAATTAGTCGGTTCTCGCCAACTCCGATAAACAATAGCTGTCAAGGTAATTAAAGTGGCAGCTAAGTACAAAAATCCCGAAGTGATAAATCCTGAATAAATCAGCACTGAGTGTAGCGTCAAACTCAACAACTCAAAAGCACACAATGCGATCGCCCATTTATCACTGGCGGCTGCATAATTAAGTACTAATTCGTTTCCGCGTCGGCTCAAAACTGTCCTAGCTAACCATAAACTTAGGATAGCGATCGCGCCTACGAGAAACCAACCTCCGAGAACGAGGTGAGGTAAACCAGGTACACCCGTCCACAGCAGCGCCACGATGAAACTCAGAGCAAATCCTTCTGTAATTACCGCAGATAGTTGGTTTCGTAAATAGCGCGTATTTACGAACATTAGTCCTGCACCTACTCCCAAACCAATTAATCTGGTTCCTGGCAACTGTAGAGTAAGTAGCTGGGCAACTCCCACAGCCAAGACACTCAAGTAACGGGTAGTAGTCCGACGTTCTGTAATTGTGCAATTTGCAACACCTGTGAGAGCTATAGGCGTAACTAGCCATAAAGATCCCAAATAAGCTTGGCTATCAGCGACACCATACCAAGATGATTCTGCATTCATCCACAATAGGAGAAAACTAGCGGCGGCTAGTCCTAAACCGACATCCCAAGCACTACGTTGCCAGACTCCTCCTTCTACGCTAAATCGCCATTCTGCAACCATCAGAGCTAATAAAATACTTGCCCAGACTTGTTGACTTAGGGTTGGTGCCAGCCAATTAATGGTAGAGCAAAATGTCAGCACCCCGATGATGTGAGTTAGATATACCAGGGGAAGGGATGCGGGGGAACGGCGTTGAGTGACGAATGCCAGAGTGATGGTAGAAAATAATAGATTTAGCGATCGCAATACAGGATTTACAATGGCGATCGTTGTTAAAAAGGCTCCCAGTAAGAGGGTGAGCAGTTCGCCAAATTTAGCTAATTCTCGCTTTTCGGTGCGATGTAGGCTATCTGTAAGCGCCACCATCAAAATTATGTAGGGAAATAAAGCTACACCCAGCAAAGCCCAAGGTTCATTTTGAGAATTTGTGAGTTGAGTAGCAGTTGCGATCGCTAATTTCTGTAAGTTATCAGGTACTAATCGCCAACCTAGCCAAATCGCCTGTAAACCGATGACGAAAACCGCAGCGAAGTCTAGCTTTAAACTGTACCGCCGCAATCGACTTCCCACAAACCACAAACCTAAACCACTTACAGCTATTGCTTGCCAAGGATAATTTACTACCGAAACCAGCCAACCCAAAAAGAGGAGAATACCACCGAGTTTTTCCCAAAGAAAGAGAGACGAGGGGAATGGAGGAGATGAGGGGAATATTACAGTTACATCCTCTGCTTCCCCTGCCCCCTGCCCCCTGCCCCCTGTCCTCTTCTGTGCTAACCAAGTTACTAACCAGCCGCAAATACCAATTGCTAACCCCAGTTGCGTGACATCTACCCTAGCGACAAAAATCGCCCGAACTAGGAGTACTATTAGAGCATAAATAATTACAGCAGCAGGTAAACTAATACTTAATCTGTTACGGTCGCTTCTATCTTCCTCACTGACAATATTAGGCTGTTGGTAATTGTGAAAAATAGTAATTATAGTTGTGCCAATCATTGCTACATAGACGGCAATTAAGGGGAATCCTGGCAATTGCCAACCCCAATGCAGATAACTCAACCCTAGAATATTGGCTACAGGTAATTTGCCAGTACGTAAATTAGTAAAAATAGTCCGATTTTTGGAGAGTAAAACAGTTATAGCAGTGAGGGTAGGCCAGGCGATCGCAACTGCAACCAAATCCACAGGATTTTGCCACAATTTAAAGCTATCCATTGCCCAGAAGTTCACTGGAACTAACAAAAGGGTGACAATCAGCAAAGTTTGAGCCGTCAATCTCAGGTTGTTTTGCCTAGTCGCCCAAAAGCTTAATCCCCAAAAACTCAGAGTATAAGCAAATAAAACTCCATACTGTCCCGAAGCAGGAAACTTTTCCCACTGACTCGCAGCCAGTACCCCAGAGGATACCACTACCAGAAATACCCCTAGAAAAAGCAGCCAGCGTACACTCAGTTCTGCCCCCAAGGACTGCAACATTGTACTGACAAAGTTGGGTTTGACTGTTTTTTGTTGTGGTTGTCTACGGCGGCTAGATTGTAAAGCTGCTACGGGTAACTCCTCCACAGGATCAGAAGTTAAAAAAACTACCTTTTTTTTAGCTTCAGGCTGGGGTGACAACACCACCGAACACACCAGAAACTCTTGGCATAGCTGCCTAACTTGGGTATCGGATATTAAACCTAAACGCAGCCATATATCTAATCCTTCTAGTAAATGAGGATGTGACGATGGCAGTCTAATTTCAAATTTTAGCGGGCGCTCAAGGGGCGATGACATAAGCGGCAGCAGTATCAGTATATACTTTAAGTAGATTTCAATTAAAGTATATTTTGGCTCTAATTGTGCCACTTATTAGGCTAATTGATGTTAATTTTTAACCTAGTAACGATATTCAAATACTAACTGTCTGGTTTTAAAGCCTAGGTGCGATCGTATCCTTGGTTTAGGTGGATTTTGTTACTTTCCATAGTAAGTGGTTTATCTGCTGTAACTTGGAGTTATAAATTTTCTCAATTCCCGCTTTTAAATAATCAGAGCAATTGAACAAGAATATGTCAGTAAAACCATTAGCAACATCAGGTAAGCTATTCTTTTTGACAATTTGAAACTGCACATTGGGATCAACTAAATGACCAAGCATTTGTATTGATGGAATTATGCCAGCATCACTAATTAAAAGCGGCTGATTACCTTGACTAATAATGTTAGCTATTTTCGGATATTCTTGGTATTTTTCAGGGAATTGATTCCACCAAATCTTAGCTTGCGAGTTGAGACTACAAGATATCACTCCGCTCGTAATTATCATAAATAGAACAAGTAGCCAGAGCTTTCTTTGCCAAACGTTAGGAGAAATAGAAGTTAATTTAGTAGTAAGTAAGTAAGCAACAGCTAATTGTATACCTAAAGTTAAGGGAAGGGTATATCGAGTAGTAGCGTAGCGCTTTTGAAAGACAAAATCCAATATTAATAGGGGAAGCCCTAGCGATCCAATCAAGGTTAAGACAAATAACCAAACTTTTTTAGGTGTGCTTCGACAAAGAATATAAATTGAATAGAAAATTAGAGAAAAAATAATTATAATCAATGGAATTAATGCAAACTTAATTTTTCCTGAATCACTAGGACTAATACCCAAATCAAGAAACGTGCGGCTCAAGATACCAGCCCATCTTGCCACTGACCCAAATAACGTTTGTTTAGCATTTGCCCAATCTACTGCTTGTGGCTGAGGGTTGGTAATAATAATCCAAAGCCAAGGTACAAAAGTTATAAACCCTGCAAAGAATGAAATTAGGTAATCAATTGTGGTTTTATTCAATCGAAAGCGTTCGATTGTAATTACATAAATTCCCTGTGCAAGAGCAACCAAGGCAAAAAATATATGAGTATAAAACCCTACTACTAATGTTGCTGCATAAATCCACCAACTAACCTTTGTTTTAAGGCGCATGGCTCGCAGCATTGCGAAGCTCGACATTAAGATGGCTACTATCCATAAACTGTATGCTCGTGCTTCTTGTGCATACACGACCTCAACAGGTGAAACAGCTACCAAAGCTATGGCCATCCACCCGATTAGTGAAGACCCAAATAATTCTTCACATAGCAAATAAATAAAAGGAAAAGTGAACAGACTAGTGAATGCCGAAAAACTTCTTACCGCCGCTACAGAATCACCAAAGTGTTGTACCCAAAACCTAGTCATTAAAATGTATAGCGGCAAAATTTGTGAGTCTTCTACAATAATCCCTTTAATTGTATCAATTGTATTTTTTTCAGAATTGGGATATTGGTATTTACTCAAATCTTTTATAGTAAGCAAACTACCATTGCTTAACTGCTCATTAATTTCTGACTGCATATAACCCGATATGCGTAATGAGGAGAAAACTTCATCACCCCAATAGAGCTTTTTGTCAATATTGACGAAACGGAAAAATACACCTATTACTAATAGGATTATGATTAAGAAACGTAACCAAAATTGAGAATTTAGCCAGTTTTTTGACAATTGCTTTCTCATGTAGTTCTCGATCTCCTCAAAGCATGAATTAACGGGGATAAAATTTTATTCTTATCATGATAAAAGGTTCCATCTATAGTTGAAACCTAGAGTTTTTTAAAAGATATATTTATGTAGGTTGGGTGGAGTGAAACGCAACCCAAAATTACCACCAAATTTTATGTTGGGTTACGCTATCGCTGCACCCAACCTACAAAACTACGCTTCTCAATGTAGACTATGTTTAATATTTAGCTATTAAACTAATAACAAAATTGCCAAATATTTTATTTCCCCCTTTTTACTATTTGTTTTGAACATCTTAGACATAATACCGACAGTAAATATCTAGATATCCTCTCACAAATTAACACTCAATTAGTGTCAAACAAATTGTTTATAAATATATAAGCTAAAAGTATCCTCTATCCATAGAATGAACTTTAAAAATTTTGCAGATTTTAGCAACAAGATATCATACAAAATGCAATTGGTTATCTGTTGTTTTATAGTATAAATTAAATAATATAGAAATATGGATACGGAGCATCATAGATTTTTAAATTTACTATTGCGCTGCATTAGGACAAGAATAAGAGAATGGATAAACGTACTGCATCTAGGTTTAAACAAGCTACGCGCAGTATTTCAGAGAAAACTGGATTTCCGCAAAGGAAAGACATTTATAAAGAGTTTGTGTCTCAGTTTCGTGAATTTTTTAAAAATTGGGATACTTCCTATAGATATATAGCAGTCTGCTTTGATTTTGGAAATTTATTTGCGTGGTGCGCGTTCGCGGAGCGTGTCGCAGACAAGCGCAGCGCAAGAAGTAATAGGCAAGAGCAAAGAAGGCTCTTTTACTTTACTTTGCAAAAATCAAATAGGATTCCTACATGATACTTATAGCGTAGATGTAAAATACTTGTGTGAAAAATAAAAATATTTAATAAAGCTAATATTAAGATATTATAAATACACCTTGGAGTAGGATTGAAACCAAAGAATAGGTTAACGTTTGTTTAAAGCCTCCACATCTTTGCTAAAAGCAGACTCACTTACCACTACTGAAACATTTAGGGCCGCCAAAACATCCTAATTTTGCCACCGACTCTACTTATTACCATCTTCCAGTAATAGAATTAAGGACGAAGCTTTTGTAAAGCTTTCAACTATCACAAAGATAGAACCTGTAGTAGCGGATTTTGCCAAATGTCAGGAAATCAAAATCTGTATCCCAAAATAGGCCCTTAATATAGTAGCATATAAAACGCTTGTAAGATTTTTTATGACTTCCCGCATTCGCTTTTTGATGTGTCCTCCTGACCACTACGATGTAGACTATGTGATTAACCCCTGGATGGAAGGGAATATTCACAAATCATCGCGCGATCGCGCCGTGGAACAGTGGCAGGGATTACACCAGATCCTTAAACAACACGCCATTGTAGACTTAGTACCACCCCAAAAAGGTTGGCCTGATTTAGTTTTTACCGCCAACGCTGGCTTGGTACTGGGGGAAAATGTCGTACTCAGTCGCTTTTTACATAAAGAACGTCAGGGAGAGGAACCTTTCTTTAAACAATGGTTTGAAGAAAATGGTTATACAGTCAATGAACTACCTAAAGATTTGCCCTTTGAAGGTGCAGGAGATGCACTCTTAGATCGAGAAGGACGCTGGTTATGGGCGGGATACGGTTTCCGTTCAGAATTAGATTCTCACCCTTATCTAGCTAAATGGCTGGATATTGAGGTTCTCTCTTTGCGACTCATAGACGAACGTTTCTATCACTTGGATACCTGTTTTTGCCCGTTAGCAAATGGCTATTTGCTGTACTATCCAGGCGCTTTTGATTCTTACTCCAACCGCTTAATTGAAATGCGAGTCGCACCAGAAAAGCGAATCGCAATTGCTGAAGCCGATGCAGTTAACTTCGCTTGTAATACGGTGAATGTGGACAGCATTGTGATCATGAACAAAGCGAGTGATGCTTTGAAAACCCGCCTTGCAGATGTGGGTTTTCAAGTGCTGGAAACACCGCTTACCGAATTTCTCAAAGCTGGTGGTGCAGCTAAATGCTTAACCTTGCGGGTAACGGAACCAGTTAGAGATGAAATTCATGCCAATGTCTCGGTAGAAAGCCGAATCATTCGTATGGAAGGACACTTGCTGGATGCTGGCTTAATTAACCGCGCCTTGGATTTGATTATAGATGCCGGGGGAAGTTTCCAAGTCTTGAATTTCAACTTGGGAGAACAACGGCAAAGTACCTCCGCCGCCGAAGTGAAGGTATCAGCACCATCTCATGAGGTGATGGAAGAAATCATCTCTCTATTGATTGATTTGGGTGCAGTAGATTTACCCCATGATGAGCGAGACGCAATCTTGGAACCTGTAATCCAAGATGGTGTAGCGCCTGATGATTTCTACGTAAGTACAATTTATCCTACCGAAGTCCGAATTAATGGGCAGTGGATCAAGGTAGAAAATCAGCGCATGGATGGCGCGATCGCAATTACTCAAACCTCCTCTGGCTTCGTAGCTAGGTGTAAAATACTACGAGATTTAGAAGTTGGCGAACGAGTAATTGTAGATGTACTAGGTATCCGTACTATTCGTAAAACGGAATCGCGCGAACTACGCAGCACCCAAGAATTCAGCTTCATGTCGGCGGGCGTTTCCAGCGAACGGCGCGTGGAATTGGTGGTTGAACAAGTAGCTTGGGAATTACGGAAAATCCGCGATGCTGGTGGTAAGGTAGTTGTCACGGCTGGGCCCGTGGTGATTCACACTGGTGGCGGCGAACACTTGGCGCAACTGGTTCGGGAAGGATACGTACAAGCGCTACTGGGTGGAAATGCGATCGCAGTTCATGACATCGAGCAAAATATCATGGGCACTTCCTTGGGTGTGGACATGAAGCGGGGTATCGCCGTTCGTGGTGGACACCGCCATCACCTGAAGGTAATTAATAGTATCCGTCGTTATGGCAGCATTTCCAAAGCTGTGCAGGCGGGGGCAATTAAAAGTGGCGTGATGTATGAGTGCGTCCACAATAATGTACCTTTTGTGCTTGCGGGATCGATTCGGGATGATGGGCCTTTACCTGATACCCAAATGGATTTGATTCAGGCACAGGAGGAATATGCTAAACACCTAGAAGGTGCAGAAATGATTTTGATGCTGTCATCAATGCTGCACTCCATTGGCGTGGGAAATATGACTCCGGCGGGGGTGAAGATGGTGTGTGTGGATATTAATCCGGCTGTGGTGACTAAGTTAAGCGATCGCGGTTCTGTAGAATCGGTGGGTGTGGTGACGGATGTGGGATTGTTCCTGAGTCTGTTGATTCAGCAGTTGGATAAGTTGACAAGTCCTTATGTTAATAAGGTAGGTTAGGGAAACGAACCGCAGAGGCGCAGAGGACGCAGAGAAAGGGAAATGACAAGAGTAGCTTTCAGGGAAGAGTTTCAGGTTAATTGGGTAAGTTTGATTGCTGATTTCTTGTTAGTAGGGATGGTTTTTGGCCCGCCAATTGCTCCCTTTCTGGCTGCGTCTGGAGTGTCTTTGCTTCCTGGGATTGCGGACATCATTTATTTCATGGGTAATCATGTGTGTCCGCAACCAACTATGGGGTTAGATTTAGCACCACCATATATTATGGCTGTGTGTATGCGCTGTTACGGCACTGTCACGGGTTTGCTGATTACTCGCCTGTTGTATGGGGTGAATGGTGGTAAAGGATTTTACTGGTTAAGTCAGTATGGATGGAGTGGTGTGGCGATCGCTAGTGTGCTGATGATGGCTTATCCTTTAGAATTGGCAGCACAAATTTTCGGTTTGTGGAGTTTTAATAATTATCTAGTTACACCTTTTGGGTTGATTACGGGTTTAGCGTGGGGATTGTTTACTATGCCCATTTTCCACGGGTGGCGGGATGCTAAAACTAGTTTGGATCGATTTTAGTCTTACTCCTAATTTCTTCTTCAAATCAGCATCCCAGCAATACAAGCGGTGATAAAACCCGCTAAAGATCCGCCAATCATTGATCTTACTCCCATACGAGCTAAATCATGTTGGCGATTAGGTGCTATCCCAGTAATACCGCCAATGGTAATGCCAATTGAACCTATATTTGCAAAGTTACATAAGGCATAAGTCGCAATAATTACTGCACGTTGGGAAATTTTACCACTTTCAATTAATGCCTTCAAATCCAAAAAAGCAATAAACTCATTGAGAATTGTTTTTGTACCCAACAAAGCCCCCACTTGCTGACAATCAGCCCAAGGTACGCCCATTAACCACGCTACGGGAGCCATAAAAATAGACAAAATTAACTGTAATGATAGTTGCGGTAAACTCACAAATGCCCCCAACCATCCCAGCAGTGCATTTAAAGCAGCCAATAATCCTAAAAAGGCGATAATTATTACCCCAACATTAACCGCTAGTTTCACACCATCAATTGCCCCGGCTGTAGCAGCATCAATTGCATTTACATAATTGGTTTTTACATCTGCCTTTACTTCACCAAGCGTCTCTGATACTTCTGTTTCTGGATACAGCAATTTTGATACTACCAATGATGTGGGAGCAGTCATAAAAAAAGCAGCAATTAGGTGTTCTGCTGGTATCCCAAAAGAAAGATATGCCCCTAGTACTCCACCTGCAATGGTGGCAAAACCACCCGTCATTACGGCATGAAGTTCTGATTGCGTCATCTTCGCTATATAGGGTTTAACCATCAGTGCTGACTCTGTTGGCCCTAAAAAGATGTTACCCGCACAGGATAAAGATTCAGAACCCGATGTTTTTAACGTCTTCATCATTAGCCACGCCATCACATTTACCACTCGCTGTAAAATGCCGTAGTAATATAAGACACTGATAAAGGCAGAGAAAAAGATAATTGTTGGCAGCACTTGGAAGGCAAAGAAATGATCCTTAAAATTTTCTCCAAAGACAAATTTGGCACCAACATCAGAAAATGCTAAAAATTTGCTGACAAAATCTCCCAAAAATTTAAACACAGTCAAACCCCAAGGAGTTTTAAGAATCACGATTGCCAATGCAAATTCTAATCCCAACCCCCACGCCACTATGCGCCAACGCACCGCTTGACGATTAACCGAAAAAGCGTAGGATATACTGATAAAAACTAAGATTCCCAACGCAGAGATGGCGCGTTCCATGTTCACTCCCAAAAAGGTATCACTAAGGCACTTGGACACAAAGCATACACAAAAATCTGCCTTCTTTTGTGGCTTTGTAGTCAATTACTAGAGTTTTGATGCTGTAAACAAGAAATTAGCGCACAAAGTCAGGCTTTTCCGGCCTCATCTGCAAGTAAGCAAGCAGTTCTGCGGCTGATGTGCTAGTTCTAAAAAATACCGATGAGTAACCGTCTCCCCCAGAAACGACTCTCCAATCAACTAAGGTGAGTTCTGGTGACTGCGCCAACGCAATAATTAGTGAGGTATCACTTGATTATGTGTGCCCATCAGTGAGAGGTTAGAGTGATTGCACATTTGTCAAGAAGGAGCAGGAAAAGGCGATAAATCGAGCTTGGAGACTGGCTTTCGGAGTGCTTTGACTACTCCTAAATCTTGATTCTCTTTTGCAGCAAAATACTTAATGGGGTCATCGGCGTTACCTTTATCGTAGGCAACGCTGAAATTGCTGGAGTTCTTCTTCTGGCAGTGGTTCAAAGAAAGCATCGCCGAGTTGTCCTTTCAATAAACCAGTGGTGCGCGGTTCGACTTCGCTCACCGCAAGAGGTTGTCTATGTTCTTGACTTAAACCTAGCCGAAAGTAGTAATTAGGTCATAAATTTCTGCTAGTTTGTCTTCAGGGATGTCTTGCAATTCTTGGACAATCTTTTGGATCAGCATAAGTCAAATTCTTCGCTGGTTGTTAATCAATAAGTTAGGAATATGCGACTACTTTGTTGCTTAATTGAGCAATAAAATATTTTTTCTCGCTTTGCGCCTTGGCTCGAAACTTTCATCCCGTTAGTCTGCAACGCTGAATTTTTACTATTCCTGTAAAACAGTCTTTGATACAATTCTAGTTTTCTTGAGGTCAGCTTCCGAAAGTTCTTCCCCTGCTTGCAGGCGAGTGGCGGAACTTTGCAACACTGTCGCCGCCCCTTTATCTCCAATTTGTAAAGCGGTTTTAGCAGCCGTTTGTAGCATCGTTGCTGCACCAGTGCGATCGCCTTGTAGCAATTTCGCCTCGGCTAACTGGGTTTGGCGATACTTCGCTAATGCCAAAATAGACTGCTGTACCTGGGGATTAGAAGCCGGTTGATATGCCCGCACCACCTCTGCATACACCGGCATCAAGGGCGAAAGTAAACCTTCTTGGTTAACTAACGGGTCATCATAGCGAATTTGCAGATGCCCGATCACTTGTTTACCCTCTGGCAATTGTCCCAGATAAATATTCGCCAAAACTACCCGTTCTACATCCTGCATCAAATCTCCCAAACGTACAGCAAAGCTACCATCAGCTTCTCGTTCCACTGGTAACTCGATTGTGTCTGGGGCAACTTGGGCAATGGGTTTCAATTCTGCTAATCGGACATTGGGCACTAGAGATAACAGCAAGTAGGCATTAGTTAATCCAATCGACTGAATCCGTCCAAACAGTCGGCTAAATTGCTCCACAGCTTGTTCAGGATGTTCAATATGAGCTAGAGTACCACCACCGACATCGGCAATTTTTTCTAGCAAATCTTGATTCCAGCTATTGCCAAATCCGAAAGTGTTGATAGTTAGGTTCAGTTTGGCAGCTTTTTGCGCCAGTTTGACACAGCGCTTATTGTCATCTCGCCCAATATCCCACTTCCAAATCCGCAAACTGCTTTCACCATGCCCATCCGTCAGCAGAAACGCCTGGGAAACAGCTCCTCTTGTCCCCTTCATCAGTTCTGTAATTCCCAGTTCCAAACCCTCAGCGATCGCAGTACCGCCGCTAGCAGTCAGTTTGCTTTTAATTTGGGATTTGATGCTTTCGGGGTCTTCGATCGCTTGGTTAGGGATAATGACTTCCGCAGAACCGGAAAAAGCCACAACTGAGATGCGATCGCCAACTTTCAACCGATCTATTAATCCTTCCACTGCCTGAATCACCGTTTTAATCGGTTGTCCGTGCATAGAACCACTTCTATCCAGAATCAGGCAGAGGTTAAGGGGTAGATTTTGGTCAAACTCGCCAGCGATCGCAAAAATCGTCATTGCTAGTTGACGTTGGCTACTTGTTTGAGCCAGATCAACATTATTGTCATTTAACGCCGAGAGCAATTTAACTTTCATCTAAACTTGAATTTACTGGGGAGGGGTATCTTGCAAAACTGTTTTGGAGACAATTCTGGTTTTCTTGCGATCGCTTTCAGATAAATCTCCACCAGATTGTAGCTGAGTGGCAGAAGTTTGCAACACCGTCGCTGCCCCAGTATCTCCCATTTGTAGAGCAGTTTTAGCAGCCGTTTGTAGCATTGTTGCTGCACCAGAGCGATCGCCCTGTTGCAATTTCGTTTCGGCTAGCTGGGTTTGGCGATATTTAGCTAATGCCAAAATAGACTGTTGCACCTGGGGATTCGGATCTGCTTGGTAGTTTCTCACTACATGGGCATAAACTGGGATATTAGGTGTAACTAAACCTACCTTGTTGGCGGCTGGATCGTCGTAGCGGACTTGCACGTTAGCGATCGCTTGTTCACCTGCTGGCAATTGTCCCAAATAAATATTAGCTAAGATTATCCGTTCTGCATCTTTCATTAAATCTCCCAACCGCACAGCGAAGCGTCCATCAGCTTCTTGTTGCAGTGGTAACTCAATTGTGTCTGGGGAAACTTGGGCAATCGGTTTAAGTTCCGCTAGGCGGACATGGGGCATCAGAGACAATAACAGATAAGCGTTAGTCAATCCCACTGTTTGAATGCGGCTAAACAGGCGATTAAATTCATCCACTGCCTCTTCCGGCTTTTGAATGTAAGATAAAGTCCCTAAACCAGCATCAGCAATTTTTTCTAAAACATCTTGGTTCCAATTGTCACCAAAGCCCAGAGTGTTCAAAGTCAAATTATAGCTAGCAGCTAATTGGGCAAATTTCAAACAGCGATTATTATCACCATGTTCATTTTCCCCATCGGTTAATAAAAAAGCTTGGGAAACAGTATCTTTCTTTCCCTTCGCCAACTCCTCAATCCCCAAACGCAGTCCTTCATCAATGGCAGTCCCACCATCGGCGGCTAGTCGGTTAATTTGATTTTTGATTTTTTCTGGATCTTCGACACTTTGGCTAGGTACTAAGACTTTGGCACGGTGATCGAAAACCACAACACTGAGGCGATCGCTAGGATTAAGTCTATCTACCAGACGATTCGCTGCTTTTTTGACCGTTTCTAGCGATCGCCCATTCATAGAACCACTGTGATCCAGAATTAAACATAAATTCAGGGGCACATGGCGGTCTTGAGTCTCTGCGATCGCTGAAATCGAAATTCCCAACTGACGTTGACTATTCAGTTGATTCGCGTCCAAATTACCATCATTCAAGGCAGGCTGCAAGCTAACCTTCATAACTTAAAGTCCCTATTCAGGATATACATATTTATAAATAACTTCAAAGCACCACTTTAGCTCTACGGAAAACCTATCCAACACAAATACATGAATATAATCAGAATATCTTAGAAGCCAAACATTGGCAGATGCAAAGCCACCTGAAGCATTAGGGAGAAATCCGCACCTTGAGGGAAGCGTGCATCGCGCTAGGATGTATTACAGTTAACGGCATAGTTTCAGGCGATCAGTTGCTATGGACATTTCCCCAATCAAAGCTGTTCAAGCCCCATATTACGGCGATAGCTCTTACCGGACACCACCGCCAGATTTACCTTCCCTCTTATTGAAGGAGCGAATTGTCTATATTGGGATGCCACTGGTGCCTGCTGTCACGGAATTAATCGTGGCCGAGTTGCTGTTTTTGCAGTCCGACGACCCAGAAAAGCCCATTAAAATCTATATCAACTCCACCGGCACTTCCGGTTACAGTGGCGAACCCATTGGCTTTGAAACCGAAGCCTTCGCCATCTACGACACCATGAAATATATCAAGCCTCCTATCCACACCATCTGCGTCGGTTCTGCGATGGGTATGGCAGCCATGCTTCTCAGTGCTGGTACAAAAGGTTGCCGCGCTAGTTTGCCTCACTCTTCGATTATCCTGCATCAGCCCAAGAGCTACGCCCAAGGTCAAGCAACGGATATTCAAATTCGGGCAAGGGAAGTTTTGGTAAATAAAGGGGCGTTGGTTGATATTTTAAATCGCACCACCGGACAGCCCCCAGAAAAAATTGCTAAAGATATGGATAGGTTGTTATATCTAACACCTTACGAAGCGAAGGAATACGGTCTAATTGACCGAGTTTTTGAGAAAGAAGAACTCGCAAATCCCCCCCTTCCAGCCAGTGTCCTTTAGTCAGTGCTGAGTTATGAGTGCTGAGTGCTGAGTAGAGACGCGATTAATCGCTTCTGTACAGGAGTATATGAGTGATTCGTAACTCTCCCACCGCCGCCAAATTATTAAAAACGGAGTAAATTATGCCTATAGGCGTTCCTAAAGTCCCTTACCGGATGCCCGGAGGACAATATACAGATTGGATTAGCATCTACGATCGCCTTTACCGGGAACGGATTATATTCTTGGGACGAGATATTGATGATGAAATTGCCAATCAAATAATTGCTGTAATGCTGTATCTGGACTCAGACGATCCAGGTAAAGATATTTATTTATACATCAATTCCCCAGGTGGAATGGTTACATCTGGCATGGCTATTTTTGACACCATGCAACATATAAAATCAGATGTAGTGACTATTTGCGTTGGTTTAGCTGCTTCAATGGGGTCTTTCCTGTTGGCTGCTGGCACCAAAGGTAAACGCCTAGCATTGCCTCATTCACGGATTATGATTCACCAGCCTTCAGGTGGCACCCGTGGACAAGCAACCGACATCGAAATTGAAGCTAGAGAGATTCTGCGGATTCGTCACCAGCTTAATGGCATTTATGCCGATAAAACCGGTCAGACCATAGCAAAAATTGAAAAAGATATGGATCGTGACTTTTTCATGTCTGCTGAAGAGGCTAAAGAATACGGTTTAATTGACCGTGTGATTGAAGAACGAACCTCTATAGTCGCAGGCGAGTAGGGAAGCAGGGAGCAGGGAGCAGGGGGGAAAGAAATAACTAATTCCCCATTCCCCATTCCCCATTCCCAAACAAACTGTCAACATTGAACTTTAAAATAGAAAATTAGCCTTTATCATTAATAGTCCAGGCTTAAAGCTGATATTGACAGATAATAGCCAATAGCTAAATATTTGATAGCTCATAGCTCAAGATGGATCTTGGAGATTGCTACCGTTTGCTAGGTTTAAGATCGGGAGCTTCTTTTGCTGATATCAAAGCGTCTTATCGACGATTGGCGCAGCAATATCATCCCGATATCAACCCAGATGACAACAAAGCCAAAGATAAGTTTATTGCCTTGACAGAGGCTTACAAACTCCTGCTGACGGTAGTACTGCCAGAGGAAACTGCTGCACATTCAACTCAGGTGTCAACTGGGCGTGATGCTGCTAACACAACGCAGCGACAGAAAACACCAGTCACAACTGTGGTAAACCAACAACCAGGGAAACCAAAGCCGCCTAATCTGTTGGAAATAGAAGAACGGCTGAAGTGGAAGACTTATGAACAATTGCAGCGATTTTTGCAAGAAAAACGATTTCCGCAAGCGATCGCACTGGTGGAAGCTTTAGCAGATCGTTTGTCAACAGATCCAGAAGTTCGCCAATGGCAAGCGATCGCTTATCAAATTTGGGGACGGGCGCTAATCTCTGAAAACCAATTGCTCAAAGCCAGAATTTATCTCAAAAAAGCTTTGAAAACAGACCCCCATAATAAAAGTCTCTGGTATGAAGTGCAACGCGATTTCCAACGCTTAGAACAAATTTTTTAAAGATTTACAAAATTTATTGAAAATCAAAATCTCGTTTCTAAGTTCTAACAACAAGGGCAATTTATAAATTGCCCCTATCTATAAATTTTAAATTTTCAGCTATTGTTTGTATAATTCCTAAGTTACTCGACGTGGAAAAAGCAGCAGCGCGTCCGGTTAAACTGATAAGGAAGAAAATAGCAGATTAGGCAGTGAATAACATAGTGCGGTTAGTTTTGACAGCAATATTGCTGATGCTAGTTACAGCTTGTGGCAGTATTGGATTGCTACCGACTAGCGAATTGGTGCAAAAAGCGATCGCACTTGGGCTAGAGCAAACTCAACAAAAACTTAGCCAACAGTTGGATCTAGATTTTCAAGGATTTGAAATCAAGCGGCTATCAATTACCCAAGAACAACCCCTAACGATTGAAAATTTACCAGCTTTCCACGTTCGGGGAACCTACGACTTGATTCTCAAGCTACCAAAACGGCGCTTGACGCAACCAAAACAACCCTTTGATGTTTACTTGCAAATTCAGCAAGAAGGTAAAACTTGGCGATCGCTAATTCCAGAAAAGGGTAGTAAAAATACTCAACCAATTTGGCGTAGTTATCTCATCCAATAGAGACAGGGAAAGGTTTGAATTGTCTCACCTTTTCCCAAACTACAAGTTAGTCTCCTGCATCAATTGATTCAAAAAATTGCGAAATTTGTTTAATCGAGCGAATGTGATAAACATTTTTGATGCTTTTAGCCTGCTCGATATACTCACGATATTTTGGGGTTAAATATTTGTCACATAACCAAAGCACACGGTAGCTAGTAAGTGAACTCTTTAATATTGGACTATTGGAGGGCCAGCCTTCTGGCGGTTTAAAGTAACCTGTGATTAGTCGTTTAGTTACCCACCATCCATGCACATATAGCGGTAAATCGACAAAAACCAGAGTATCTGCCTCGTCAAGTCGTAGCCAGAGAGTTTCCATACAACCAAACCCATCAATAATCCATCGGTCAGTAACTAGAATTTGCTGATGGGCGTGCTTATAATCTTCATGTGGAACCTCTGTGCCTCCTGATTGATATTGAATCTTGTCCAATACGTAAAGTGGCAAACCAGTGATTTGAGATAATCTCTTGCTTAGAGTTGATTTCCCGCCTCCAGTATTGCCAAACACCGCTACTTTTTTCATCGCCACTCTCCTTTTAGTGCAATCAAGTCAAATTTGGCACAAGCTTGTCACGAAAGAATAAAAGTTTTAGCTATATTACCTTTATACTACAGAATGTGTTATCAAAAAATTTTTACTACCGGGACTTAAAATTTTTGAGGCATAAAAAAGACTCAAACCTTGAAATTCTACAAAGCAGTATTTCATTATTTCTAACTTCTCTGTTTCTAAGTAGTGGTTCATTCTATTTATTGAATATGTGCAACTCGAAAAACCATCACAATCATCTCTGTTGGGATTTTCCAAGAAAAAGGTAGCAAAGATACCCAAGCTAATTAGCGTAGCTATATTACTCAAAAACTATTGTGTGCAAATAGAAAAACCATCACAAGCATTTCCGTATAACTGCTGGGATCTCGTCATGATCGAGATGATGGTTTCATCGGAGATAAGGCAAAATGTATATTAACTTTTTCATTAGTTCCATCGCTGGAATTGTGATTGTGGTACTAGCGGCTTTTGGCTTACTGCAATGGTTGCATATCCCTGCTGGTAACTTTCTTGATTGGGTAATTGGTGGTGCAAGTTTTTGGTGGCTGTTAGTAATTGTTACCGTACCGTGGAATGTGCATTTTCAAGCCAAAGAAGTTTTAGCAGAAGCTGCACAATCAACTGAAAAAGGAATTCCAGTCGATCAGAAACAAGTGAAGTATGTCACATTGTTGGCAAAGCGATCGCTCTGGGTTGCCATTGCCTTACACTTATTTTCAGCCGTTGGTCTTTATACCCTTGCGGCCACTGGTATTAGTACGGTGGGATATATAAGTTCTGGTGCAGCTTTGTTATTAACAATTCTGCGTCCAGCTATTCGAGCTTATGAGTATTTATATGCGCGGTTAGCAATGATTCGCCAAGAATGGAAGTATCCACGCGAAGATATTTTTGAATTGCGCGATCGCTTCTCGATATTGGAACAAAAAATCCAGTTGTTAGAAGATCAACTCAACCCAGAACAACCCTATTCATTACCCGCAACTCAACAACGCTTCGCCGAAGAGACTCGCAGAGATTTAGCTCGGATTGCAGCTAATTTTGAGGAATTACGGGCGACAAATCAAACTGAACATGAGCGTTTGGCAAGAGAAGCACGAACTGCGATCGCGCAACTTTCCACCGACGGGCAATTTCTCGATCATGTCCGCGAAATTATTCGATTTTTTAAGACTGCTTAATTATTACTCTCATCGCTAACCAAATTTTAAATTTTGGATCGTGCTATATAAATATTCATCATCCAAAATTTAAAAAGTTTCTTCAAAGAGGGTTAATGAGGCTCTACAAACACCAAGAGAAGTTTGACATAACAAAAAATTATTTGTTTGGTATATAAAGATACTACTACTTTCCAGGGCAATGAAGAAAACCAAATATGTTATAACTTTGTACGGATGATGTTTGGTGAAGCTCACATAACTTCAGGAGTACTTACGGTGAATCAGATACAACTGACTTTAACTATCGGTTATCTGTTAATGACATTTTATTTTTTAATCAATTGGTTAATATTTGCTCTACGTCATCCTGCTTCCACTCCAGAAGATAAATTTTTATCGGTTGTAATGTTTGTGGTAACAACTATCTTCTGGCCCCTGATGATTCCGATGTCTTGTTTAGAAATAGTTCAAAAAAAGCAAATAGACTTTAATAAAATTATTCCTGTTCTCTTAGCAATATTTATATTTAGTATTTCATATTATTTGACCGAATAATTCATAATTTCTGATCACGAATTGCATAGATATAAAGAGAAGCCGGAGGATTGACTTGTGACCCTCCGGCTTCTTTATGCAACACATTACTTTAATTTCTTAGGCAGTCTACTTATTAAATTGAAAATTCCTAACGTCGTCTGCTGCCAAAACCACTTGAGCGGCGGGGTGCTGTACTACGTCCACTACCAAAACCACTGCCAGAATTGCGTCTGGTAGTGCTGGAATTGCCAGAGGGTCGCAACGTACTACCACCAAAACCAGAACCAGAAGGACGGTTATTACCTGTAGTGCTACGCGGTGTATTGCGTATATTTGTATTTCCAGGATATGACCTTCTAATCGTCCCTGTATTGCGGAACGCAGTCCGATTTGTCACGGCTGCGGGTGGCGCATTGTAGCGAGTTTGGTAGTTTTGAACTGCTTGGCCATAGCTACCGCCATATCCACCGAAGCCACTTAATCCTTGTCCTGATTGATAGACAGGGGGTACATAATATTGGGGTCTAAACAACATACTACCAATTGCCTGTCCCGCCAAGCTACCAGCCACAGACCCAGCAAAGGGTGCCCAAAAGTTATTTTCTCGACGGACTACAACCGTCTCTTGTTGTCCGGTTTGGGGATTCGTTTTATTCTCGGTAACGTTGTGGACATACTCAATTTTAAAATCTTCCGTCAGATATAAAATCGGTTGTCCTTTATCTACCTTCAGATATGTCTTCTTACCTTGCTTGATTTCATCATCAGTTAAGCGTGCCATTTGCAAATTTTCGGTTGCAAAGGTTGGGGGATTATTGTTAAGTAAAAACAAGCTGTATTCACCAGTTGCATCGTCATAAGTAGCTTGTTGTATTTTATACTCTCCATCACTCAGCTTTGTGTTAGTAGAGGTTTGGCTAACGTTCTTAGCGGGAGGATTAGCTTCGTTTCCCCCACCACAAGCGACAGTTGTGACACACAAACTCAGAGCTAAAAAAACGGCTGTAAATTTACGTACTATGGTCATGATCATTGGATTATTGTCCTATCTCTGAGCTTAACAATTTCTCGATGTGAGTAGTAAGTACGGACTACCCAACATATTATAAAGGAATCAATTCTGGGTAATATTGCAACAGTTGATCGCTAGTGAGTTCATCGCCTAACTGTGCTGGGGAGAAATGTACTTGAATTGCCTTTAATCTATGTTTATAATGCAAATTTATCAATGCTTTCAATCCTTCCTTGAGTGCCTGAACGTTAGAAAGATCGGTTTCTAACTCTGGTACTTCTCCTTCATAAGCTACTGTAATCATTACAATGACGTTGCGAGTTACAGGTATAGATAAAGGTTCATTCAATCCATCAGAACTGTAATCTGGTTCACTGAGATATCTTTCGGCAGAGTCAGTAAATAATTCATTGACATAATCTCCCGCCTCGCCTTCACTCCAAAATACGTCGCCTTCGTTGGCAGCAGAAAGCCAATATTCATCGTATTGTAGAAGAGTTTGACTAATTTCTACTAATCCTTCTCCCAAAACTTCTAAGTCACCATCGACATCGATCGCATCTCGCCCAGCACTATTTAATACTCCCAAAATTGGCGCTACCTCGCCTCCCCCCAAGTGCAGAAATAGGCGAAAGACTACATAGCGAGTTCGACCGATCATTTTATTAAAGAGATTGCTCATTTTTCCTCCAAAATTTTGTCATTTGTCATTTGTCATTTGTCATTTGTCTAATAACTAATTTCCATTCCCCATTCCCCATTCCCCATTTCCCATTCCCCATATTTAATGACTAATATAGTGAAATCCTTTGATGAAATCTATAACCATACTTAACGAAGGTAAGATGTATTTTGTCGGTTCATTAGATATATCATCATAAGTTGAAGCATTAAGAGCAGAGCGATTAATAAATCTTTTCCCAAAGTTGGGATGGTCATGGACAATCAATGTGTGGGCGCTAGAATTAGTTAAAACTATTTGAGTTGGGGCTTTACAAAAATTTAACTTTGTGGCAACTTCAATATT
Source organism: Nostoc sp. (assembly GCF_036917775.1). Taxonomy (GTDB): domain Bacteria; phylum Cyanobacteriota; class Cyanobacteriia; order Cyanobacteriales; family Nostocaceae; genus Nostoc. Next base: position 19,540 of record NZ_JBALEQ010000107.1, on the reverse strand, counting down.
TTTTTTCGTCTGTTTAATTGTTGCTGCCTGACTCATGGCTTGCTCTAGAAGAATATTTAATTGTTTCACAATTAGGGGGGATTTTGGCAATTTTAAATCTTGATTTGCAATAATTTCATTGTTAATCATTTCCACGACACTGGAAATATTATTTTGAGTAGATGCCGCATCTAGAAAGGGAAGAATCACAATGTAAGCAGTGGAAAATAATGCTTCGTCGCTATCTACATAAAATGTGAAAACAGTTCGACGACGACCACTTTCGATACTTGGAGGTTGTCTTAGTACCCGGTATTCCTGAGCAATTTGATAGTAAGCGCCTGCGATCGCAAAATTAGCTTCATGTTCTAAGGCTGCATCAACAATAATGCGGATTGTGGGCGGTGTTTCGTTAAAAAAGTCTCGTGAGTCTTCGGAATGGAACTTTTGGATAATGGAGCGATCACCGGCTGGACTAAGATCGACCCATTCACAAATCATACCTTCGGTTTTTAATCCAAACCTGGAGGTGGCGTAAAGCTTGGCCCCAGTTAATGTTGCTCCAGTTAAGTCAGCACCAATCCATTCTGCCCTAATTAATTTTGCCTGAGTTAAATCGGCGTGGATAAAAATTGTATTCGTTAAATTCGCATTGGTTAAATCTGCGCCAATTAAAGTAGCCCCGCTCAATTTTGCGCCGCTCAAATCAGCCCACCGGAGGTTCGCCCCGCTCAAATCAGCCCACCGGAGGTTCGCCCCACTCAAATCTGCTCCGCTCAAGTTAGCATGGCTAAGATTTGCTTGTCTGAGTTCAGTATCTCGCAAATTTGCACCACTCAGATCGCAACGACTGAGGTCACTAGCATTTAAGTTAGCCATCTCTAAATTTGCTCCCGTCATGGAAGCACCTCTCAAGACACTCTCACTCAAGTTAGCGTGGCGGAGATTCGCTTGGCGGAGTGTCGCCTCTCGTAAATCAGCACTGGTGAGGTCAGCTTCCGACAGGTCAGCGCGGCTGAGGTCAGCGCGAATTAACTCAGTGCGAATCAATAAGGCTCCTTTAAGTTGAGCGCGACTGAGATCGGCTCGAATCAAATTAGCGACGTTGAGACTAGCGTTATTTAAGATGGCGTTGGATAGATTCACGCCACTGAGTCTGGCTACATTCAGCTTGGCATTGCTCAAGTTAGCTTCGCTCAGATTCGCACCACTGAGGTTAACTATACTCAAATTAGCATCGCTAAGATTCACGCCACTGAGTTTGACCCCACTCAGATTAGCTTCCGCAAGGTCAATGCCACTAAAGTTTAAGACTCCTGCTGCGTACTTTTCTAGTAATTCCTCTACAGTCATCGATGCTACCCCTTGGATGCCAACTTTAATAGTTGGTAAAGTCATAAAAACGGAATGTCAAAATTAAAAATGAATATTGGGATTTTAGGGTTGGGATTGATCGGCGGATCTTTGGGTTTTGATTTGCGATCGCAAGGACATCATATCTTAGGAGTCAGTCGCCGTGAATCTACCTGTCAAAAGGCAGTTGCTATCGGCAGTGTTGATGAAGCATCAGTTGATCTGAGTCTGTTAGCAGCCGCAGAGGTTGTATTTATTTGTACACCTCTAGCGCTTATTGTGCCCCAATTGGAGCAAATGATCGCTCATTTGTCTACAGCTACCATTGTGACTGACGTGGGTTCAGCAAAAGCAGAGATAGTCAAAGCGATTTCTCCCCTTTGGAATAATTTTATCGGCGGTCATCCAATGGCGGGAAGAACAGATAGTGGCATAGAAGCTGCACAACGGAATTTATTTGTTGATAAACCTTATGTATTAACACCGATAGCTACAACGCCAACTAATGCAATTGCGGTTGTAGAAGAAATTGTGCGATCGCTAGGAGCTAATATCTACTATTGTCAACCAGAGCAACATGACCGCGCTGTTAGTTGGATTTCCCATTTACCTGTAATGGTCAGTTCCTCATTGATTGCTGCTTGTTTGAGTGAAACTGACCCCGATGTTTTGGAACTAGCTCAAAAGTTTGCTAGTTCAGGTTTTCGGGATACCAGCCGTGTGGGTGGTGGGAATCCAGAGTTGGGCGTGATGATGGCGCGGTATAATCGTCAAGCATTGCTGCGATCGCTGCAACAGTATCGTCACAATCTCGATGAATTAACTAACTTAATTGAGCAAGAAAATTGGACAGTTTTAGAGCAAAAATTGAAAACAACAGGTAAGGCACGACCTGATTTTGTTGATTAGAATTCAGGGATCAGGAGTCAGAATGGGCTAAACCTTAGCTATCCGCTAACAGAATTAATTCTGATCGAAAAAGCAGATAAATAAATTAGTTTAATACCCCTACTAAATATATATTTAGTGGTCATGGAAAAACATAGAAAGTTTTTTCTGGATTCTGGCTCCTGAATTCTTCAAGAATGTTTTTTGATGTAGTTGATAAAGTTAGGTCAGCTACTTTCTTTCTAAATCAATAAACATAGCTATTTAATAATTTTAACAATAAAATCTTTAAAAAAATGCTACCTAACAGTTTGACAGTCACCAAACCGATGTACTATACAGATAAATTTACAAAAATCAACAATGGTAGAACGTCCAATCAAAAAATCGGAACGTCAGCCCCAAGCAAATACTGACAACAATTCCGAAAATAAGGATTCTATAACTCCTATTGAATCCAACCCTAAAAGCTCAAAACCGAGCCGTAACCGCTCATCCGACAAAGGGAAAAAAGCATCCTACGGAGATGAAAACAGGCAGCAAGGGAATCCTGCCCTAGCGCGTGGCCCAAAACCCGTTAAACCTCCAGTCGCCAAAGTCCAAACAGAAGAACTTGAAACCGAATCGGAAACTATCTCTGAGAAGTCTCAAGACTAACATTACTCCTGCGTGTGATGTGGGAGGCTTTAACTCGTCGTTATAAGTATATGAAGACAGGATTTCTGCCTCCGCAGGCAGTAATTATGCCCCCCATCACCATTGGGTTATTCTTCTATTGAATGCTTTTATAAAACTAATGTTTGATTTATGAAAAAGCTCGGTACAGATCGAAAAGCCTAATTTTTTATTCCCTACTCCCCACTCCCCACTCCCCGCCCACGTAGATAATTTCAAAAATCAAATACGATTCCTATACTAATCAATTTCTGTAACTAGCCATTGCCACTCAGTGACTACAGTGTTGGATATGTTGAGAACCAATTGCTGTCCATTAGAGAGAGGCACATAGACTTTGAGCGCATCAGTTGTTGGCAATTTCGGTAAGACATCAGTTAAGTTATATTCCCCCACATTGGGCACGGGTGCAGTTAAAGCATAAGCATCCGATGCACTAAGTAATTTTCCGCCTACTGTCTCAATCAGCAATGGTTGGGGGTGAGCAATTTCAACGACACCCGGAAAAGCAACTAAGCGCAACCGTAAATCTTTTACTGCACTGGTATAATTCTGTTTGAAAAGCAGTACTTGCCAAGCATATCCTTTTTCATCTTTGACAGATACTTGTGAGTGGTAGCGTAAGATACCGGGAGAATCATGATGTTGACGCAACAGTGCTTGCGCTGACTCCACACCCCATCCACATCCAGTTAATGTTAAAAACACTATTAAGGCACAACGCCAAAAATATTGTTGAAATTTTCGCTTCATCTAACATATTTTACAGCAGAATTCAGAAGCAGAGCCGAAGAAGCTCCACCAAGATGTCAGAATTAACTCTCAAACCAACAATTTTAGTCTAAAGGCTGCGGTGTATGCTGGGAGAAATAGCGATGTCTACGACAGTCTATGCTTAAGCATAATTTAGCTAACTTTCTTAATTAGCAGTGGATTATCAGATTTAGCTGGTGTGTGCGAAGTCTCGGCCCTATTGGTCAACTCTGCCCTAGCATTTCTCCTGGTCACGGTTATACTGCCATCATTGCAGCTTTTATTGGTTGGTTAAACCCATCAGGTATTATTTTATCCAGTCTTCTTATGGCACTTTTATAAGTAGGCAGCAAATTAGTGCAGATTAAATTAAGACTTCCTTTAGCTTTAGCTAGGATGTTTCAAGGTATTTTATTCTTTTTTCTTTTAGCAGTAGATATATTAATTTACAACCGAGTACGAGTGATATAAGTGGTGAGTAGGGAAGCAAGGAGCAAGGGGAAAATTCCTCTCCTCTCCTCTGCACCCTTCCCCTCTGCCTTTTCTTCCCAATGCCCAACAACTAATATTTAAGGAGACTTAATGTGTCTAATCGTAAATTATCGCCGTTTCTAAAGGTAGTAACTATTGCATTGCTTGCTGGTATAGGTAGTGTGGGTATCAGTGTGCTTGTAGGCACAACTAAACTTGACAATCTGTTTGGAATTCAAAAGCTAAAAGGCGAGAATGCTAAAACAAATTTAAGTAAGGTAATGAGTGCAGATGCACAGTCTATCACCTCAGCTACAGACCAGATGAATGAAGTGCCAAAGACTTTTCAGGGAACAATTGTTTATCAAGCAAAACTAAAAGCAAATGAGAAAGTTATTGCCTTAACTTTTGATGATGGCCCTGGCCCAAAAAATACGGCACAGATTTTAGAAATTTTGAAGAAAAATAATATTAAAGCGACATTCTTTATGCTTGGGCAAATGGTGAAATATTTTCCCGAAGTTGCCAAGCAAGTGGCTGCTGATGGTCACGTAATTGGTAATCATACATGGCATCATTGGTATTTTAAAATGGATGAAACGACTGCGGCTAGTGAAATTGACCGCACAGCAGATATTATTTACAAGACGACTGGAGAGAAAACAACTCTATTTCGTCCCCCTGGAGGCTTTCTGAATAATGGACTAGCCCGATATGCCAGAAACGAGAAGTACGCTGTCATGATGTGGTCAGAACAGTCGGGAGATGCTGAACGTCATTCGCCTCAAGTGCCAATGCTAGTTAAAAATGTTCTGAAATATGCAAAGCCAGGTGCGATCGTACTTTTGCATGATGGGGGCGGTAATCGTTCTAAATCTGTCAAAGCTTTACCAGAAATGATCGCAGGTTTGAAGGCTCAAGGCTATCGATTTGTGACAATTCCCCAATTGCTGGAAATGCAAGCCCAAGAAGAAAGTGCAGTAACGCCAGTATCAGATGTAGTCACAAATCATGAACATCCAGACCATTAGTTTAATCATTAGTGACAAACTAAACTATTGGGAAACAATGTTATTGTATCGGCTGGCAATGCCATTGCATCGACTGACAATGCTATTGGATCGGTCTGCATTAACATTGCATCGACTAGCAATGCTATTGTATTGGCTGGCAATGCCATTGTATCGGCTAGCAATACTATTGCATCGATTGACAATGCCATTGTATCGGTCTGCATTAACATTGCAGCAATCTAAAATCGAGTTTCATACTGAACTTGGAATAGATTTTCATCCCCTAAATTAGTTGAGCCTCGCATCAAAATTTCATCATTGAGTCGATAAAGGACGTTATAACGGAAAGACTCCTCGCTAGAAAGAGGGCGTGATAAAGAAGCAGAGAAATTTCTATTAATATTAAACACACCTTCTGCTGATAAATTCAGAACTGAAGCTGTCTTTGTTTCATTACTAGTAGTAGGGGTAGGAAATATCCGAAATTCACTAAAACCAACAGCCTGACCGATCGCAGTAATAGTTCCTTGTAAACCACCTAAAATGGTAGAACTAGCGAAATTAGTCAGTCCTTGTCCTGCATCTGCTTGACCGAAAGAACCAAGAATTGAACCACCCAGCAAAGCAACTATTTCTCCTTTACTACGGCTAGGTTCACTCGTCAGTTCCAGATTGTCGCCCAATTCACTCGCTGGCCCGTCCACTCTTGCTTGAACGCGAACGGTACGTAAAGTACCGAAGTTAGTCGCAGAAACATCGCTGATTTCAGCAGACAATGGAGATTCCAAAATTCGGCTGTTCGTTGCTGATGCTTCCGGTACGATCGCAGTAAGTCGAACATCCAAAGTAGGGTCAAGTCCTTGACTTGGAGTAAATCGCGCAGTGTGTTCGTAGCCTCGCGCCAAAGCAAACTCAGTGGAAAATAAGCTCAGTCGTCCTCCTGTCAAACGAATCAATCCTTCAGGAAGTGGCTTGGCTAATGTACCATTGATGGTCAAGTCGCCTTTTGCCTCAAAGTTTAGTATGGGCTGACTTAATGCGGCTCCTCCTGGTACAAAGCTCAGTAGAGACTCAGTTGTAACATTAACATCATCGTCTAGAATCAACCTTAAATCTGCAAACTCCACAGGTAAATTGACTGGAGTTCCTGTACTAGCATTACTATCTGGTGTAGTCAGTGCGCTAGCGCTACTTTCTGGTGTAGGTGTAGCATTAGCGTTAACCTCTTCTCTATTGATATTGATGACGTTAGTGTTAGCTTCTGTTGTCGCTGCTGATTTTGCTTTAGCAGTATTTCCAATAATCACTCGACCATCACTTAGCCGAATCTCTCCACCAATTAAGGGTTTTAAGGCTGTTCCGCGAATTACAGCATCGCCACCGACACCACCTTCATACAATCCTGCAAGCTTAAAGTTGAGTTTGTCTGCGATTGATATTGTCAGGGGATTCGCTATGGCTGGCTGAGGATTGAGAATTGGCAAGATGCCTGATGCAGTTATTTGCCCTTGATTGTAAAGAGCTTGAATGTTGTTAACACTCACCGTACTACCATTAAATTGTGCTGTCCCTGTCACATTCGTTAGGGGTTCAGATAAAGCTTGAGCGCTAATGGTTGCATTGTTAACTGTGGCGTTTCCATTGATAATTGGCTCGTTTAAAGTACCCTGAACGTTTAAATTTACTTGTCCTTGACCGTCTACCCAAGTTACTTGATTATTGGTAAACAGATTTAACAATGCCAATCCTTCATTGTTCACATCGGCGTTGATGCTGATTTGATTGCTATCTGGTTGCACCTCGGCAAATGGTAACGCCGCAGGTACGCTACCTGTAATCGTAACTGGTTGTGTTCCTGTTACTAGTAAGGTACTGTCGAAATTCAAACGAGCATTGTTGTAGTCAAAGTTCACCTGTCCGCTTTGTACAGGTTGCTGGTTGAGAGTCGCATTCGCCAGTGTCACATTCCCTTGCGCTCTAGGATCTTGTAAACTACCTCCTAATGTGGCATTAGCGTTGACATTACCAGTGATATCTATGGGGTATCTTTCTATAAAAGGTTGTAAAAGTGATAAAGGTAGACTTGCTACATTCAACTTTCCAGATAGTTGTTCAGTTCCTAACTGTCCGGTAAAAGCCACCAGTCCTTGATTGATTCCAACACTCAAGGGCGAAAGTGTGACGATTCCATCGGCAAAAGTACCTTGAGCAACGACTTGATTAATAGAGTATTCGCCCCATTGCCAGTTAGCACCTTGGAAATTAAAGCCAACATTCAACCCAGATTTTAATGAGCCATTAGCTGTAATTCCTCCGCTCAAAGCACCCGTTAATTCTGCAAGGGTAGGTAAAGATGCGGCTTTTTTTGTTTCTTCTTGCTGTTGTTTTGCTATGGATGCCGCAATATTAGAGAAATATGCTAACTGTGTTTTCAAATCTGCATTAGGCAAACTGATAGGTTTGGTATTAAGTACTTCTGCTCCAGCCAATGTTGGAGGCTGCAACCCGCTACCAAAGTCTTGAAAGTCGAAGATATTAAATGCTTGTAAAAGTCTCTCGATTCTGGCTTGGTCTAAGTTAGCTTGGAGTTGAAATTGGGGATCGTTCCCTGTTTGCACATTTCCACTTAAGGCGATGTTGCTATCTCCAATCCGCAATAGACCATTAGCCAAGCTAGCAGTGCCATCAGCATAATTGATGCTACCGCGAAATTCATCTGCTGCAACTCTGGCAACACGAGGCCCTGCGATCGCAATGTCTCCTGCAACTGCATAATTATTAAGATTGACAACTAAATTTCCCGATAATTGCCCCCCTAAAGGTTTCAATTGATTGTTAGGTAAAAAGCCCCCAATCAAAGCTATAGGAAACTGTTGGGCGTTGATGAGTAAGTTATCTCCCTCGGTTCTACCTGTGGTGAGTGCGCCATCCCGACTGACTAAAAATGAGGTTGGACGATAATTTGCACTCAAATTAAGCGCAATTATGTCTTGCTTCCCGGCTAATTGCAGACTTGCTCCCTGTCCCCCTTGAAAATTCACGTTTCCGGTTAAAAGTGGGTCAAACGCTAAACTACTAACCTGGAAATTCCGCAGTCGGATATTGCCGTTAGCTTGCGGTACATCTGGAGTGCCTGTAACTCTTCCCTTAAAATCAAGTAGCCCTGCTACTGCTACGTCTCCAGGAATTTGAAAGCCTGTATTTTTTAAGTTAAAATTCTGTGCCAGTACGTTTAAATCAAATCCAGCAATTTGGGGTGAGCCTGTTGGTGGAGTTTGAATTGCGATCGCACCATTAGCACTCAATCCTGGGGTACTTGCGTTTTCAACTATAATCTGATTTCCATTCCACTGAAATTGAGCCGTTAGCGGTTTTGCCAGCAATGATACTCCTTGGGAAAGGCGGATTTGCCCGGCGGCGCGAATATCTGCAAGCTGGAAAGATTCTGTTGTCCCTGCTAACTGAAGATTGCTATTGAGCCGTCCTCGCAATTGTGGTGAGAAACGATTGAGTTGAATTTGAGCAGTGTTGACAGCTGCTTGCCAGCGTTGTTGTGCAACTTGACCTTTCGCCCTAATTGTCCCACCTGCCACGTTCAAGACAGCATCTGGAAAGACGATATTCTCTCCTTGTTTGGTAACAACAATCTTGCCAGTAGTGGGATAGGTGGCTTTCGGCGCTTGCACCTGCGCGACTGCTTGTAGGTTGTTCAGAGTGCCGGAAATATCGGCATTTGCGGATACATTCCCAATGGTAATGCTGGGTGAGGATTTGTATGCTCGTGCGATCGCATCTCCTGGTAAATTTTGGGCTTGGACATTCAACGCCACCCTACCTTGGGGTGCAAGCTGAAGTTGACCACTAGCGATTACTTGCCCTCCCACCTCTGGATTTGCTTGAACACCAGCAACATTGACGTTTAAGGGTGTACCTAGCGATCCAGAAACTTTAGCGTTCGCAGATATACCACCAAGATTCAGGGGAGTTGAAATATTGTAACCTTGAGCGATCGCATTTCCTGGTAAACCTTGAGCTTGAATACCTATATCTACTTGACCTTGGGGAGCGAGTTGAATTTGACCACTGGCTGTAATTTGCCCCCCTGTTGGCGGCGTAACTTGAACACTGGAAACATCAAGGTTCAACGGCTGTTTGCTAAGTGAGCCAGAAATTTCTGCTTTTGCCGAGACATTTCCAACTGCGATCGGTAAACTAACACCATAGCCACGCGCTAATATATCCCCAGATACTCCGTCAACTTGAGCATTAAATCTTACGTCGCTTTTGGCTCCCAAATTAGCTTGACCGCCTCCTGTGATTTGACCACCGGCTGCGGGGACTATTTTCAAATTAGAGACAGCAAGTTGAGATGCCGTTTGAGAGACATTCAAGCGGAAATCAGTATTGACAGCTTTGAAGAGAACGCGGTCAACTTGAATAGGTTTTGTATTGCTTACTGTACCGCTAACAATTGGTTTTTGAAGTGCGCCTAACACCTGAATATTTGCTTGAATTTCGCCACTAGCTGGGACTGACGAATTTACATTCAATGTATCTAAAATATTTTTAGCACTAACTGGTTTTATCTGAGCAGAGACATTAAAACCAGTTTGACTATTAATTGTTCCATTAGCCAGAATCGGAACTTTGCCAAAGTTCGTACTCAAATTTTCTAAAGCAACTGTCCGGTCTTGAAATAAAAATCTTCCATTAAAATTAGAAACTTGCTGAGGGATATTTTTAATTTTGGCAATGATTTGATTAGCAGTAGCCGTTCCCGTAATCGCTATGTCTGACAGTTTAGGTGGTATCTGAACTGCTAAGTCAGCATTTAAATACCCTGCTTGCAAGGCAATTGGTAACTCAATTAATCGACTTATATCAGAGGCTTGTAAATTTTGTGCTTGCAACTTGAGATTAGTTTGTTGAGCCTTTAGTTGGGTTTCACCAGCGATTTTTACTCCACCTCCCCTAGCGAGTTGAGCATTGATGTCATAACCAATCCTTTGATTTTGATCAAAAAATCGGGCAACACCACCAACTTGATTTAATATTACTGAACCTTTCGGTCTAGTTGGTGCGGCGAACGGCATCAACTCCACATTTCCATCTTGAATCTGAAGTGTTTGCAACTCTGTTTGAATAGCACCTTTTCCTTCCCCAGCCTTCACTTGGGCTGTAACCCAACGACCATCTCGATCCTGTTGGATGTAGACATTGGGCTGAACCAAGATTACATTTAATGCCAGTTTTCGAGTTAAGAGAACTTGCAAGGGCGAAAACTGCACATCCAAGGCTTTTGCAACCACCTGGTCTGCATCGGTGGTAGTTGCTGGTATGGATAAAGAGCTAAATCTCAAACTAGAGAGCGAAAAACGTTCAACTTTGCCTACTTTTACTGGTCGCCCAAGCAATTGTTCGAGATTTTGCTGCACTAATGGCGCTAAATCCTTATATACATAGCTTCTAGCCCACCAAACACCGGCTGCAATTCCAACCAGCAAAACGACACCGAGAGCCAAACTGGTACGTCCTAAGAGGAGGAGCCATAAACGAGGATTAGATGGTTCCTGATTATTTTTTGAATTTGGAGAGCGTGTCATTATCGTTACTAGTACCAGTACTTTTTTCTGGAGTGAATCGAGAGACAGGCTAGTACCGCAAGGCGGAATTAAAAATTAAAAATTAAAAATTAAAAATGAATACAGCATAGGCATTTCGTTGATTTAGAAAGGGTGGTTTATTTAAGCCGTGCTGTACTAGCCTCAGTTGTATCATTAAGTTACAAACTATGGTTTCATAATATGAAGACTTTCGCAAGAACTTTGTGGCAGGCTACTTCTATTCTTCAGGAGAAGCTGCTCCAATGAGACGCTTTGTAAATGTTTCATATTATTCCATAATCTTGCATAATTCCTGAATATATTTTGTGATAACTCTTGTATATACAACCCTGGTTAGAAAATTAAAACTCTGTATAATCTAACTTAATATAGATGACAGAAAGTAATTTTAAATTTAAGAGTAATCTAGAGTTGAATGAAATTCCTGAAGCTAGATTTAGATTCCCCGTTCTTGAAGAAGTCGGGCATTTGGGCAGCAATTTTACTCAATTAATACTAATTTTATGTATAGTGAATTAGGCTGAATCTATTTAGACAAATTATGGATTACAGCTGAATCATGGTGGTTTAAATAATTGGAAAAAGTTGGCTTATTTTTATTTAGACAAAACTTATAGTTGATTAATGCGCCCAGATAGAAAGGTAAAATGAGGCATCGTTTTTTATTCAGTAATGGGATGAGAATGTCTACCACAAACTACGTGAACGCACTTACAAAAACCCAGATAATTCTATCCACTAATTCATCAAGTGAAACATAAGATTCCGGCGGTGCTACTACACATCAACACGCCGGAAGTATATCAAGACAAACTGCTTAGTCTTAGACAGCAACCGATTACTAACAAGATTATCGACTTATCTAAAAATTTAGGAACCTGAGCTTTTAGATTACTCCATCGCCAACCAGATCATTGCTCGCTTGAATCATCAATCATTTCTGGTACTAAAGCTGGGTTACTCTTGCGTTCTTCTGGCGATTGTTCCCGAATAACATCGTCGATTCTCGCAGGGTGTTTGATTTTGTCCTGTAGTTCTGGACTTAGTTGCGTCGGTTCACCTTCTGGATTCGATTTTTCAGCTTGACTAGGAACTGTTTCCTTATTCATCACTATTTCCCAAAACTTATACGCCAAGCTTAAGTCCTTCTGTGGTGAGGCATACACTATCTTGAGACTTATTTCACGCAGTGGTAGGTAACAAGTTCTATTAATCTTTGGGTTGCCGATTGTCTAAAACTCCATGAGTTTAGCAGCGATCGCGTGCCTTGTGTACTCAAAGAAATTCAGCTACATTAAGTCCATAAGAAAGCAGTTGACAAATAATTTGTCGCCACGGTCAAATAATTTGTCGCTCTACAAAAATGTACATTCGCACATTATATGTCGCGATTCGCAGATATTGTCGCAACCGCATCTAATACCTGAAAAGCTTATCTTATAAGGATTATAACTATTTACTGACACAAAATATAAATTTGCTTAATTCGCATTCTCTATGTCGTAAATCCTAGATTCTCAAATTAAATGTCGTTTGTTAAGATTTAGATATTTATCAAATTGCATGTCGCATTATTAGTCAATTAATGGTACATTAGTACCTTAATTATTCATGAGTGTTTTTCACTCCAATGGCAGACAAACAATTTGAATTCACGGAAGAATTAACGCAAGCTCCAGATGCAATTTTTCTTGACAAGAGTAATTTTGTTATAGATCCATCCCAAATTATTCTGGAAACATCAGATAGGCATAAACTGACATTTAATCTGATCCAGTGGCTTGCTGAATCACCGAATCGCACGATTAAGTCTCAGAGAAAGCAGGCTATTGCAAATACTCTTGGTGTTTCTACTCGCCAGGTAGAACGTCTCCTCAAGCAATACCATGATGACAAGTTATCAGAATCAGCAGGAGTACAACGCTCAGATAAGGGAAAACATCGAGTCAGCGAAGACTGGCAAGAATTTATCAAAGCAATTTATGAAGAAAGTATTAAAAACAAACATCCAATTTCACCAGCATCTATAGTTCGCGAAGTGAAGCGACACGCGATCGTTGACCTTAAGCTCAAACCAGGAGATTATCCTCATCAAGCTACTGTTTATAGGATTTTAGATCCTTTAATCGCACAACATAAACAGAAGACAAAAGTCAGAAATCCGGGATCGGGATCTTGGATGACAGTTGTAACACGAGATGGACAGCTACTGAAGGCTGACTTTAGTAACCAAATTATTCAATGCGACCATACTAAGCTGGATATTTGCATAGTTGATAGTGATGGTAATTTATTGTCTGACCGTCCTTGGCTAACTACTGTTGTGGATACTTTTTCAAGCTGTATTGTTGGTTTCCACTTATGGATCAAACAACCAGGTTCTACAGAGGTGGCTTTAGCCTTAAGACATGCTATTTTGCCCAAGAACTATCCTGAAGATTATCAGCTAAATAAAGTTTGGGAAATATGTGGCCCTCCTTTGCAATATTTTTTTACTGATGGTGGAAAAGATTTGGGATCAAAACATCTAAAAGCCATTGGTAAGAAACTAGGATTTAAATGTGAACTACGCGATCGCCCTCCCGAAGGCGGTATTGTAGAACGGCTTTTTGGAACTATTAATACTCAAGTTCTCAAAGATTTACCTGGTTATACAGGGTCAAATGTTCAGGAACGGCCTAAAAATGCAGAGAAAGAAGCGTGTTTGACAATACAAAATATAGACAAGATATTAGCTAGTTTCTTTTGTGATATTTATAACCACGAACCATATCCCAAAGATCCCCGCGAAACAAGATTTGAGCGCTGGTTTACAGGAATGGGAAGAAAACTACCTGAACCTTTGGATGAGCGAGAATTAGATATCTGTTTGATGAAAGAAGCGCAACGAGTTGTTCAAGCGCATGGATCTATACAGTTTGAGAACCTAATTTATCGAGGAGAATCACTCAAGTCATATAGAGGTGAATTTGTAACGCTTAGATATGATCCAGACCATATCCTGACTTTATACATCTACAGTTGCGAAACTAATGATAATGGAGAAGAATTTTTGGGTTATGCTCATGCCGTAAACATGGATACCCATGATTTGAGTGTAGAAGAATTGAAAGCCTTAAATAAAGAGCGAAGTCAAGCTCGTAAGGAGCATTTTAACTATGATGCCTTATTAGCATTAAGTAAACGGAAGGAACTTGTAGAGGAACGTAAAGAAGACAAAAAGGAAAAAAGACGCTCAGAACAAAAGCGTCTACGTTCAGCTTCTAAGAAAACCTCAAATGTTGTTGAATTGAGGAAAAATAGAGCTAATGTTTTTTCAAAGAAAGATGACAAACTGGAACTTTTACCAGAGAGAGTTTCAAGGGAAGAAATACAGCTTCAGACAACAGAACTGCAACCAGAACTATCTGGTCAAGTTGACACTCAAGAGCAGGAGAGACACAAGCTGCTTGTCCCTAACCGTAAACAACATTTGAAGAAGATTTGGTAATTTATGGCGCGATCGCAACTTTCTATTCAGTCCTCCGTTGAAGCCTTAGCTCCTGAGCTAGATTTAAATGCTCAACTTGCTAAAGTCGTTGAAGTTGAAGAGATATTCAATAATTGCTTTATACCAACTGATCGTGCTTCAGAATATTTCAGATGGTTAGATGAGTTGCGGATACTGAAACAATGCGGTCGAGTAATTGGCCCCAGAGATGTGGGGAAAAGTCGAGCGTCTCGTCACTATCACCAAGAGGATAGAAAAAAACTTTCGTATGTAAGAGCTTGGTCAGCATCAAGTTCCAAGCGTCTATTTTCGCAAATTCTTAAGGATATTAACCACGCAGCACCAACAGGTAAGCGGGTAGATTTACGTCCAAGATTGGCTGGTAGTCTTGAATTATTTGGGATAGAACAGGTCATTATTGACAATGCTGAAAATCTCCAAAGAGAAGCACTGCTAGACCTTAAACAACTTTTTGACGAATGTCATGTTCCTGTCGTATTAGTTGGAGGACAGGAGCTAGATAAAATCTTGGCCGATTTTGATTTGTTGACTAGCTTTCCAACACTGTATGAGTTTGACCGCCTAGAATACGATGATTTTAAGAAAACACTAAGTACAATTGAATTCGATATTCTGGCTCTGCCCGAAGCTTCTAATTTATCTGAAGGAACTATATTTGAGGTTCTAGCTGAAAGTACAGGTGCGCGAATAGGGCTGCTAGTCAAAATACTGACGAAGGCAGTTTTACATTCACTCAAGCATGGCTTTGGCAAAATTGATCAAAGCATTTTAGAAAAAATAGCTAGTCGGTATGGCAGAAAATACATTCCCCCAGAAAACAGAAATAGCAATAAATGAAGATTATGACATTCTGCCAAGGTTGGGCTATGTTGAGCCATACCCAAATGAAAGCATCAGTCATTATCTGGGACGCTTGCGCCGATTTAAGGCTAACAGTCTTCCTTCAGGATATTCTTTAGGAAAAATTACTGGTCTTGGTGCTATCACAACGCGATGGGAGAAGCTTTATTTCAATCCCTTTCCGAGTTTTGAGGAATTAAAAGCTTTGAGTAAGCTGATTGGTGTGCAGGTCGAGAGGTTATATGAGATGCTGCCACCAAAGGGTATGACTATGAAACCCAGACCAATTCGGTTATGTGGTGCTTGCTATGCAGAAGCTCCTTGTCACCGCATTGAGTGGCAGTTTAAGGAGAAAATGAAGTGTGATCGCCACCAGTTGGGTTTATTAACAAAATGTACTAACTGTGAGACACCATTTCCAATCCCTGCTGACTGGGAGCTAGGGGAATGCATCCATTGTTCCCTGCCTTTTGCAAAAATGGTGAAGCGTCAGAAGCGCTATTGAAAAAACATCTAAAACATCTAAATAAGAAAAAGACGTGAGCTTAATCACGTCTCCACGTAGTGGAAAATTAATGCATGAAAGTTACTAGGCTACATCCGCTACTAGCAAACCGTTGACAGCGACGATGAAAATCTGTGCTAACTCAGGAGTGTTACAACAAGGTCTTTCATCTCTATTACAGGGTTGTGCTACCCATTTGCCCTCAAAATTTTGATAAAAAGTTCCCAGAAGCTGAGAACCATACCAAACTCGGTACATTTCTCCAAGATCATCTGGCACTGAGTCGATTTCAATTTCTGGTGCTACTGCATCAGCTAACTCCTCAACGTATTCCTCGAACTCGGATTGTGCCAAACTTTGGTTATCAAATACTTCTTGTGTAATCATGTGAATGACCTCATCAATGGGGTTGCACAAAAGGCGATCGCAGTCTCTTCCCGGAGTGGCGATCGCTTTTGTTTTTTCTATAACCTAATCTACGTGACACGTAGATTTACGTCAAGTGTAGATTAATAAAACTTAGAATGTTATAAATCTACTTGTAAACATAGATACTGATAAGTAGAGAAATCTACGTCTAGCAGCTACTAAACTGAGGATGTAGTGATATGCCTTTGGATAAAGTGATTCGTTGGAAATTAAATGAAGTGATGGCGCGAAAGCGGGTTAGAAACAAGGACTTGGCAGAGGTGCTAGGGATAACAGAAAATTCGGTTTATAGACTTCGCAAGGTTGACGAGATGCCGCGATTAACACCAGAACGCTTAAACGGGATTTGCAGGGCGTTGAATTGTCAGCCTGGTGAGCTTTTGGAATATGCCCCGGATGGTGGTGATGATAAAGTTGTTTCTATTGTTGATGTGGCGTGAGTGCGATCGCCACCAGTTATATTAGGTCTGCTAACCAAATCTACTAACTGTGAGACACCTTTCTGAATTTCCACTAATTGGGAGACAGGAGAATGCCCATATTGTTCTTCGCCTTTTACGAAGATGTCGAACCGTCAGAAATATTGTTGAATGTTGTGTCAGGTTACTTATATGCTTGTGATAATTCTAGGCACATTTCTTGAATCGCTTGTATAACTGCTTCTTTTAAAGTCATATCTTCCTCTACGTAGTTTTGGAATATTTGTCTAGCACGGCGAGCTACTAAGATGACAAGACGGTAGCGATTAGGTGAAGCTTGGAGGAGTGCTTCAGTGATTTTCAGAATCTGTTTATCATCGTAGAGATCAGAAATTTTTACGGATTTTGAGGTGCTAAAGAAAACTGATTTACCGTTACCATTAGTATCTATTAATTCATGTTCACCATCAATCCCTTTATTATCTCTATCACTTCTACTTCTATTCGGAATATTAGATAATTTTGAAGGGAGTGTGAAGGAAACTGAGTTACCGTTCCCACTGGTATTTGTTACTTTGTTTTCATTAACCTTCTCTTTATTAATGTCTTTATTTTTGCTCTTGGTATGCCCAAGAATCCTCTCTTTCTGTACGTTATTTTCGTCATTTTCATATTGAGGAAAAGTAAATGCTGGTGATATAAAATGTGGTGGCTTAACTATATTCACATAAGCCATACTATTAATTGTTTCAATATTGGCAGTAATAGTAACGGTAGTGCATTTATCATCTATAGACAAAGTACCATGCGAGTTAATATTACCTTCTGTTGCTTTCCAATTTACATTATTAACGTTTATCTCATAGCAGTGTTGGTCTAAACCTTTAACTGAAAAGGTAATACTTTCATAGGGATTTAGATGTGCTTTAGCAGGATAAATTTCTAATCGTCTTAAAACAGGTATAACTGTAACTTCTGCTGAAGCGCTTAGATTAGCTGTCGCTTGGTTTAAACACAAACTACTAATAAATCCAAAAAGACGAGAAGCTAGTTTTATAAGAGTCTTGGTTATCCAAATTTGTAACTCTAGCTCGAAGTTGTCTATTTCTGTTTCTGTAATACTACTGCTAACTTCAGATGTCTCTTCGGTATTTGACTCAGTAATAAATTCATCTTGAACCTGTGCTAAAAAACGAAGAAAATAAGACAAAATCTTGCTTGAAATTCCAACGTTAAAGAGCAACGTTCTTGACTTTTTGGTTAACTTAGGAGTTAAACGAGAGGTTGCAGTTACTAAAAACTGGCCCTTAGCATTAAAATCAACAATAAAATTACCATTTTGGTCAATATCTCCCCCAGATGCTTCCCAAAGAATTGCTCCGGGGTCAATCTCATCACCAAACTGATCAAAACCAATGACGGTGAAAGTTTGGTTTTCATTAGGTTTGAGGTGTACAGCAGGTGGAGAAATATGCAATCTTCTTAAGATTGGTAGTAAAGTAACGTAAGCTAATTTCCGAATATTGCCAACTGAGGCAGTAACAGTAACCTCTCGTTGGCTATAACCGCCTTGGAACAATCCATCACGGCTAATTGAACCTCCTTTGCTTGATTTCCAATCTACTTTTTCAAGTGCTATCTGACTATCTTGTTGGTCAAATCCAATGACGGTAAAAGTTTTATTTTCTTCAGGTTCTAGCTGTATTTGAGGAGGAAAGATTTCTAATCGCTTTAATACTGGAGGAACGCTGATATGAGCAGAGACACTGAATCTTCTGATAGTGGCAGTAATGGTAAATTGACCTTTTTGGTTACTGTCAGTAAAGTAATAAGCATCGCGATCAATCGTGCCGCCTGTTGCTTCCCAATTTATTCCACTGATAGCGATCGCATCCCCACGCTGATCCAAACCCATTACCTCAAAATGCTGCCATTCTCTAGGATTCATCACAACTTGCTGTGGAGAAATGACCAGTTCAGTTAGCCTCGAAGGTTCAATTACTTTAAAATGGGCTGTACCCTTAATATTTACTACCGTTGCACTTACTGTAATATTTGCATCTCTGTCAACTGCTACAAAAGTTCCATCTGAGTAAATCTTGCCGTCTGTTGTTTGCCAGTGGATGTTTTGAATTTTTACTTCATTTCTAAATTGGTCAAATCCCCTAACCCTTAAATTAAGCTGTTCATTCGGTTTAAGTTGCCTTCCTTGTGGCTCAATTTCTAAACTTCTCAGAACTGGAAGCAAGCCTACACAAGCTACATCGCGGACATCTCCAACAGTAGCAATGATGTCAACTGTATCTATGTCGTAACTACCAATGAACATACCATCATCATCAATCAATCCTCCAGTTGTAGATTGCCAATCAACTCTTCCTATGCTAATTTCATCTCCTTCCTGGTTAAATCCCTTGGCAGTAAAGGTTTGGATTTCATTAGGTTCAATTTGTATGTGCTTGGGAAAAATTTCTAGCCGTTGTAAAACTACAGGTACAACAACTCTGGCAGAAGCACTTACATTTTGTTCAATTGCACAAGCTGATATGCTAAACTCACCCTTGGCATTTTGATTAACTATAAAATTCCCATCTTGGTCAATTTTTCCACCTGTGCCGTTCCAAGCTATTTTCTCAGTTGCGATCGCATTACCCCGTTGATCTAAACCTTGAATACTAAAGTGTTGGTGTTCCCCAGGCTTCATTTCAACTTTTTGGGGAGAAATGGCGAGTGTAGTTAATCTCGCAGGTTCAATGACATTAATTATTGTAGAGGTGCTAATCTCTCCAACACTGGCAATGACAGTAATTTCTTGCTCTTGATAACTTGCTTGTAATCTACCGTCAGGAAAAATTGTGCTGCCTGTTGCACTCCAAGTTACTTCTTCATGCTTGATATCACTACCATACTGATCCACACCTTTGATAGTAAAGTGCAAACTCTCACCGAACGTCAATGTGGGTTTTAAGGGAAAAATAATTAATGTTTTGACTGGAGTTTAGACTAAGCCATGCAAAATGACCCAGCAGGGCTGAGTTAATCAGAGACTTAGCAAAAGTATGAATAATCTTAGGTATTAA